>NZ_KV795547.1:0-33567 GCF_001809035.1 Eikenella sp. HMSC061C02 | reverse complement strand
AACTGCGTTGAAGCTTCGCTTTCAGGTAGCCTTTAGCGGGTGAGCGGCACGGGCTGGTTGGCCGGCCAGCTCAGATACACGGTTTCGTCCCAAGTGGGCGGCTCCAGGTTGGCCAAATACCAATAAGACGACAGCACCTGGCTTTTCACCATGCGCCCGCTGGGCAGCTGCACATGATAAATAGCGAAGCTGCCCAAATAGGCGATTTCCTTCACCGTGCCGATGGTCCAGTTGTGTTCGCCCACATTGGCCGGCTTTTCCTTGTGCATATTGATGTCTTCCGGGCGGATGCTGACCCACATGGTCTGCTCTTCCGGTCCGGCCACGCTGTGGTCGATGAGGATATTCTGCGCCAGCTCGGGGCAGTCGATTTCGGCATGGTCGGCCTCGTCCACCACCAAATGGCCTTCAAAAATATTGGTTTCGCCAATGAATTCGGCGGTGAAGCGGCTGTTGGGGAAGTCGTACACCTCGCGCGGCGTGCCCACCTGTTGCAACTGGCCTTCCGACATGATGGCGATGCGCGTGGCCATGGTCATGGCTTCTTCTTGGTCGTGCGTTACCATGATGCAGGTTACACCCACCTTCTCCAGCGTATCCACCAATTCCAGCTGGGTTTGCTGGCGCAGGTTTTTATCCAGCGCGCCCAAAGGCTCGTCCAGCAGCAAAAGTTTGGGCTGTTTGGCCAGCGCGCGGGCTAGCGCGATGCGTTGCTGTTGCCCGCCGGAAAGCTGGTGCGGCTTACGTTTGGCGTATTTGCTCATCTGCACCAGGCGCAACATTTCCTCCACCCGTTCGGCAATCTGGTCTTTGGGCATTTTGTCCTGTTTCAGGCCGAAGGCGATGTTCTGCTCCACCGTCATGTGCGGAAACAGCGCATAGCTTTGGAACATCATGTTAATCGGCCTGTCGTAGGGCGGCAGGCGGGTGATGTCTTGCCCGTCCAAAATAATCTTGCCCTGATCCGGCGTTTCCATACCCGCCAGCATACGCAACAGCGTGGATTTGCCCGAGCCGGAACTGCCCAACAGGGCGAAGATTTCGTGTCGGTCGATATCCAAATCGATGTGATCCACCGCATAATTCTCGCCGTAGGTTTTCACCACGTCTTTGATTTGCAGATAGGGCTTTTGGGGAGGAATATATTTTTCAGACATGGGCACAGGGCTCCGCAGCAGTTGCAAACCGGCTTCCGCACGGGAAGCCGCAGGCAGCAGTTTGTGTATGCTTGTTCAAAATAGTAACGAGGCAAAAATGGTGGCATTGAAGCGGCGAGGCGATTCGCCCCCGTATCGTTTTTTATTTCAAGCGATAAATCACAGACTGCAAAGCGTAATTGTAGGATAGAGCACCGGCAGGGGCAATGAAAAAAACCGAATGCGCCCGCTTTTAGCCGATTCGGCAGGGAAAGTGTTGCCGACAGAAGGCATGCCGATGCAGTATAGTGAATTTAACTTAAACCAGTACAGCGTTGCCTCGCCTTGCCGTACTATTTGTACTGTCTGCGGCTCGGCCGCCTTGTCCTGATTTTTGTTAATCCACTATAAAAGGCTACCTGAAAGCTGCCCGGCTAAGTCAACAAGCCATCATTCCATTTTTCAGGTAGCCCTAATTCATGCCCAAGATTTCAAACGATTCAATACCCTGGTTTAACCATAGAAAAGGCTACCTGAAATTTCAGCTTGGCGGTAATTCCGCTCTGCTGTGTTTCAGGCAGCCTCCATTCCAACCGGCTGAACTACTATTGCGCTGCTGTGCCGGAAATATCCACGGTAACGCGGCGATCGGGCTGCAGGCAGGCTTTCAGAGCCGCAGTAGCACGGGTGCCGGTACAAGCCGTGGTAACCGGCTGGCTTTCGCCGGCGCTGGCTACGCTGATGGGGGCTTGCACGCCTTTGTCCTGCAGATAGTTTTTCACTGTTTGAGCACGCCGCAGGCCGAGATTGTAGTTGTATTGCTCGCTGCCGAGGCGGTCGGTGTGGCCGGTGAGGGCAATGCTGTCGATATGAGCTTGACGGCTAACGAGGTTTTCGGCTAAGCGGTCGAGGGTGGCTTTGCCTTCGGGCAACATATCGGCGGCATCCGATTGGTTGAAGCGGAACAGGGCATCAGCCGAGAGGTTGATGCGCTCAACTTGCGGCGCTGCCACAACGGGTTGCGCAACAGGCGCTTCTTCGGCACACCAGCGGTGGTGCACGTCGCGGGCGGCGGCTTGGCTGCTCAAACCGGCGGCCAAGGCGGTGAGGAGGAGGGTTTTTGTAATCTGATTCATTGTATTCAATCCTTGTTGGGGCTACCTGAAAACTGTTCGTTCAAACTTTTTCAGGTAGCCTTTGCTGCATCAAACGCTTACTTCCAAGTGTATTTGAAACCTACGCTACCACGATAACCATGGCGGCTGGTGCTGCCGAAGTTGTGCTGATAGCGGGCATCGCCATACACATAGGCGTTGTTGGATACGGGCAGCTGAGCGCCGAGGCCAACTTCGCCCCAAGTGGCGTTGCGTTTCTCGCGCACATTGTCTTCACCGATATCTACGCCATGCGGCTTGATAAAGTCGTGCCATACGTTGGCCACGGCGTAGAAGGTGTTGGTACGCAGATTGCGGCTGGGGCCGTTGTAAGCCAAGCGGGCACCGAGGCGGCCGCGCAAGCTGTGCTGCTTGTCTTGGCTAACTTGGCGGATACCGTCGTTGAAATCTTTGAGACCAACGTATTGATATACCAATTGTGCCTGCGGCTCAATCAGCCAGCCACCTTGGTTATCGGCATGGCTGCCTAAGGCAAACGGACGGCCAACTTCGGCAGAAAGGGCAGCACCCCAGCCGTTTTGTTTCACGCTGGCGCTGTCGCGATCTTGGTATTTATTACGCAACCAGCTCAGCTGGCCTACCAAGTCGAAGTAGCTGCCGTTGGCGGCATAGTAGGTGTTGCTCAAGCCGAGGCTAACTGCATCGGTGGTGCCTTTACCGCTGTAGTGGTCAGGGCTGATGCTGCCGTTTACAGCACGATAGCGGTCGAAGAAATCGGTACTGGCTCGGGTGTAGGCCAGGTAGCCGCCGGTGAGGCGGTGGCCGCCTTTATCGTTGCGGTGAACAGCGAAGTCGTGGCCAATCTGGAAGCCGCCCATTTTGGTTTCAAAATTGAAGCGTTCTTTGCCATCGCTATCGAGGCGGCTGCCCAGGAGGCGGGTCCAAGTTTGGCCTTTGGCTTGTTCGCCGCAACGGGCGCAATCATCCCAAGCCAGGGTTTGGTTCTCGCCACGGCGCTCGTGCAGGGTACCGATGGTGTGGTGGCCAATTTCTTGGTTCACTTGCGGCATCAATACATAGCCGGCTACGGCAGGGGCGTAAATGTAGGTCGACGGGCCGGCGTTGGGGTCGGCAAACAGCGTCCAGGCATACACGTTTTTACCGCCAGCAGTGCTCTTCAATACAAGCTGAGCTTGGCCGGCATTGGTGGTATTAGCCGTACCGGTGAAGATGGCATTGCTGTCAGGCTGGCCTTCTTGCTGGTTAGGGGCATTGGCACTCGGGGTTTCTACAGTAACCACGTCAGACGAGAATTGCTGGGCGTTGGTTTTGCTGATGTTACCGATGATACCGTTCGGCGTGCTAACCACAGTAGTGCCGCTAGCGGTGCCTTTAATGATCAGGTGGTCAGAATCTTTGTCGGCATCGCTGTTCCACAGGGTGTTCACCACCAATTTACCGTTATTGCCGGTGTAATCGCCGTTTACGGTGATGGTTTTGTAGTTGCCCACAGCAGCGGTAGTCGGTGTAGCAAAGGCTACGGTGCCGGCATTATCCAGGCTGGTTACGGTGGAATTGCCGGTATTGTTCCAAGTGGTACCGTTAGCCAGCTCCACGGAAGAAGTACCTGCCGCCAGCGACATAACACCATTCAGCACCGCGCCATTAGTGGCAACGAGTGAGTTGGTGCCAGCAACTGAATTGAATACGTTGGTGGTGCCGGTTACCGTACCACCATTAACGTTGATGGTGTTGTTGCCAGCATTAGCTCGCAAAGCATCACCATTGGCTTTCACCGTTGCGTTGTTCAGGTTGGCTGTACCGTTATTCAGCGTTTGTACGGCAACGCTGTTGGCACCCTTCAGATCAAGGTTACCTGAATAGTCTACTGTACCGCTGTTTTGTGCGGTGTATCCGGTTACGCCAGCTGCGTTGGTAGTGGTGTTCAGCTCAGAAACCAGTTTGGTGGTGTTATCACTGGCGCTACCTGCAATCAGTTGATTCTCCAAACCATAGCTTTTGCCATCTGCCTTACCGATGGTGGCACCAGTGGCGCTGTCAGCAACGGTTGCCGTGCCCTTCAGATTGCCAGTCGCACCGCCGGACACCAGCGCAACAGTTGCGCCGTTTCCAGTGAGGTTGAACGTACCATTATTTACTACTGTGATGGTGGATGCTTTGTTGGCATTGGCATCTTTGCCGTTGCTGGCCAAGATGACGGCATTTTTACCGGAAGCGGTTACGTTCAAACCTGCCGCATTAATGGTGCCGCCTGCTTCCGCACGGAATAGAGTGGAGTTTTCAGTAGTGATATCGGTGTTATTAGCCAAAGCCGCTACATTGGCTGTGGCTGAACCACCGTGAATGTAGTAAGCGATTTGGTTTTTTGCATTGTTGGAATTGTCGAACACGGTTGTCATGTTCGAATTCACGTCCATCGCTGAGTTGCCGCGCGCATGGGCACCGATTACGTTATCGCCTTTCAGCGTCAGCGTACCATCCACCACCACATCAGCCTTACCTGTGCCTCGTCCTTCAGCATAGATGCCGTAGTTACGGGTAGCAGTGTTGGCGCTGGTTTCTTCCACAATAATTTTGCTGCTGGCAGTATTGGTAATCTTGGCCGTATGACCAGCTTCGGCCACAATATTCTCACCCACAGCATTGGTGCCGCTCACATTAATTGTGCCGGCATTAGTGATTTGTGCAGCCCCGGAATTTTGTGCTTGAACACCGATATTCTGCTTCGGCTGACCGCCTGCTACCGTGGCATTACCCAGTACATTAATGACACTGTTCGCACCCAAATTAACCGTAGTCGAGGCATTGCCATTACTTGCCCTAACAGCGGTTGCACCTTGGGTTTCCTTACCAATGGTAATAGTGCCATCGTGATTTACGGTAGCATTGTTGCCTCTCACCAAGATACCAACCTGATCGGAGGTGTTGCCGATTAAGGTAGTGGGCGCGTTCTTGCTATATTGTGCGGTACGACCGATGAAAATTTCGCTGCCGGCTTCGCCCGTAAACGTACCATTATCTTCCACACGTACGCCATGTACAGGATTATTCGGCGTGTGATTCACCGCAACGTTAATAACACCGCCGGCCTGGTTTACAGCTGTGGCATTATTGTTTACCCGAATACCGTAGTTATTGAAATTTAGGTTGGGATAAGTGAAGCCGGCAACGTTGATGATACCGTCGTTTTTGAAAACGCCATTATTAGTAGCATTAACTGTTGTCCCTTCAACATAAACATCGTTTTTATTGGCCTGACCGGCTTTACTGGTATCAAAATTATCAGAAGCGTAATAGCCGCCAGAAATCACACCGTGGTTTTCACCGACACTACCCACACCGCGCACAACCAAGCTGCTGAAGACGCCTGACAAATTAGCGCCTTCTTCGATAACGGCCTTACCGCCTTCTTCAGCCAACATACCGCCACCGGTATTTTGCCCGGTACGATGGTCGATTTGACCACCATTCTTCAATGTAGCAGTTGAGCCGCTGCCGGTAGCAGCCAAAACCCAAATTTCTTTGGTCGGCAGCAACGAATCTGGAGTGGGCGTAATGGGGTTAGGTTGTTCAAACTTATAATTTTGAGTTTTGGCAGCCTCATTGAACCAACGGTCATACGCTGCCTGTTGGGTTTCGCCAGGTTTGGCAAAACCTGGCGTGCCGATAGCCGGTTTCAAAACATTGTTGTTGTAATTGATCAGATCTTGTACTGTGTCGAGCCGATGGGAGCTGCCATCCATAAAGGTAACGGTTTTCGGCTGGAACAAAGTCTGGGTAATAGATAATTTATCGGATGCAACCACATTTTGCTCAAACCGGATGCGGTTTTTAGACGTCCATTCCGCCGAAGCGCCGTTTTCAGCCTGCACCATGCGCGTATCTTTTGCAGGCATTGGCGTGGCCGTACGGTTGGTAGCAACTGAATTATCCACCATAGCTGCATTGGGATCGCCCAAAGAGGCAATGATTTTGCTGCCGCTGCCGGTGGCGGTGCCGATGCGCATATCCACATAAACATCATTCCCTGTCGCCACGATGCTATCGATGTCCAACGCAGATATAAAGCCAATATTATTGTATACGTTAACGGTTTGATTGCTGCCGCTGATTGGGTCGGTAACAGTACGAGTTTCGCCTTTTTGGTTGGGGTTCACACGCTGCAAATCACCCAACTGCTGAAGAATCGTTGGATCGGTAAATAAATCACGCAGCTTACCGGCTCGGAACGAGCTGCCTGCCGATGTGATTTTGTTAATATCTGAAGTGGTTACAGTAACGGTATCACCATTATTAGCCAAAGCCTGACCAACCTTGCGGTCATTAACGGTTGCGCTGAATGTGCCCATATCACAGCTGCCACCGCTGGCTACAGTGCTGCCATTGCCACAAGTAGAAGCCGCTGCGGGCAAAGCAGATACGCCAAGACCAATCACCGCGGCAGAAGCCAGCAGCTTGGTGGCAGAGCTACTGGAAGACTTCTTCCGGCTAGCACGCTCCAATTCTGAGCACACCACCCAGGTGCCGCGCTCTTCAGAGTACACGATATTATAAATTTTATTCATTAAATTAACTCCTTAAGTGCAAATACGCTGACGCATTTGAACATGGTTTCAAATGCCCGCATACCGTTCCGCAAAATAAAAACGGCGGATTCTAGCATATGCAAGCAAGAGAACTAACGAAAACTTATCACCAACAACAGCAATTGATGGATAAAAGATACAAAACAGTAATACAACACATCTCATTGAAATAATTGCTCTAAATAGATACTGTTTCTCTGTTATCAGTGTGCAATAACTGGTTTCAGGTAGCCTTCCCTACCCAAAGGCTACCTGAAACACCCTACCCATCCCTGTGTTACCATAGCGCCCATCTTTTCACATCACGCCATACACCATGCCCACCAAACACATCCTGCTCGGCATCAGCGGCGGCATTGCTGCCTATAAATCCTGCGAACTCGTGCGCCTGCTCAGAAAACATGGGCATACCGTGAGCGTGGCCATGAGCCGCGCCGCTGCCGGTTTCATTTCTCCGCAAACCTTCCAAGCCCTGAGCGGGCACACTGTGTGGACGGACGATACCGCCGACTCCGCCGACGGCATGGCGCACATCCGCCTCAGCCGCAAGGCCGACGTATTCCTCATCGCCCCCGCCAGTGCCAACACTCTCGCCAAAATCGCCCACGGCATAGCAGACAACCTGCTCTCCACCCTGGCCGCCGCCCGCGCCTGCCCGCTGGCCGTCGCCCCTGCCATGAACGTGGAAATGTGGCGCAACCCGGTCAACCTGCGTAACATCGCCCAACTACAAGCCGATGGCATTACCGTGTTCGGCCCCGCCAGCGGCAGCCAGGCCTGTGGCGAAACCGGCGAAGGCCGCATGCTCGAAGCCGCCGAATTGGCCGAACTGCTGCCCGATTTGTGGACACCCAAACTGCTGGCGGGCAAACGCGTGTTGCTCACGGCCGGCGCCACCTTTGAGGCCATCGACCCCGTGCGCGGCATCACCAATCTGTCCAGCGGCCGCATGGGTGTGGCGCTGGCGCAGGCCTGCCGTGCCGCCGGGGCGGAAGTGGTGCTGGTGGCCGGGCAGCTTCAGGTAGACCTGCCCGCCGGGGTGGCCATGCACCATGCCCACAGCGCACGTGAAATGCACGACGCTGTAATGCGGGAAGTAGGCAGCTGCGACGTATTCATCAGCGTGGCCGCCGTGGCTGACTACCACGTGGCCAACCGCAGCGCCGAAAAGCTGAAAAAAGACGGCAGCGGCACGCCGCCCGTTATCGAATTGGCCGAAAACCCAGACATCCTCGCCGCCGTGGCTCGGCTGCCCAACGCGCCCTTCTGCGTGGGTTTTGCCGCCGAAAGCCATAACGTGCTCGAGCACGCCCGCGCCAAACGGCTGCGCAAAGGCGTGCCGCTGATCGTGGCCAACCACGCCGTCAGCGCCATGGGCAGCGGCAACAACCAAGTAACACTCATCAGCGATTCAGCCGAAACCGCGCTGCCGGAAATGGGCAAACGCGATACCGCTGATGCCATCGTGGCCGAAATCGCCCACCTGTTGGAAAAGGCTACCTGAAGCCCTGCCCTATGGCTGCAGTAGGTTTTTCTATACCAAATAGAGCAGCAAGAAGAACCAACGCAGCAACTCAAAAGCAACGCTTGAACGATACTATTTTCAGGTAGCCTTACGCCCAACAGGCCACCTGAAAACGAGGCTTCCAAAGGAAGCTAAGTTGCTGCCAAGCTAAAATGCAACTGTAATGTAGCTAAAACAAAAAAACCGTGCCGCCGGAAAGCTCCAGCGGCACGGTTTTTATTGGACAAAGATTACTTACGCAGATTCAAGCGGGTAATCACATCGCGGTAGGTATCCACATCGGTGTTGCGCAGGTAGGCCAACAGGCGGCGGCGGGCGCTCACCATTTTCAGCAAGCCGCGGCGGCTGTGGAAATCTTTCGGGTTGGCTTTGAAGTGCGGAGCCAGATCGTTGATGCGGAAAGTCAAGAGAGCGATTTGTACTTCAGAAGAGCCGGTATCGCCTTCTTTGCGCTGGAAATCTTTGATGATTTGCGCTTTTTGTTCTACGGTTAATGCCATAATAAAACTCCAAAAATATAGCCTTGCGGCCGGACAAGCTGGCCGAGCCGGGAAGACCCACGCCAACTCCTAAATGCCTGCTAAAACAGGCAGGCGCGAATTATGGCACAAAACCGCTGCCAAAAACAGCCGCATAGGCAAAATCGCACTAAAGATGATGCCGCTGTGCAACCAAAAGGCTACCTGAAAACGAGGCTTCCAAAGCAAGCTGAGTTTTCAGGTAGCCTTTTAGCCGAAAACCGAACTTCCGCTACAACCGCTGCCGCATCTGCTCAAACAAGCAAACGGTGGCCGCCATCGCCACGTTCAGCGATTCGGTTTGCGCCGCCATCGGAATATGCACGAGGCGGCTGGCCGCGGCCAGCATGGTTTCGCTCACGCCCGCGCCTTCGTTACCAAACAGCCAGGCAGCAGGCGCGCGCAAATCGCAATCGTACAGGCTCACGCTATTGCGGTGCAGCGCGGTGGCCAGCAACGGCACGCGGCATCGTTCCCGCCACGCCGCCAAATCCGGCTCAACAAATAAACGCAGCGCGAAATGTGCCCCCATGCCGGCGCGCAACACCTTGGGCGACCACGCATCGGCACAATCAGTGGAAAGCACCACCTGCCCCACGCCCGCCGCTGCCGCGCTGCGCAGAATCGTGCCGATATTGCCCGGGTCTTGGATACGCTCCAGCACCACACAATCGACCCCGGCATCAAACGGCTCGGCAGGTGGCAGCGCAATCAGCGCGGTGATTTCTTCGGCATCGGTGAGGCTGGTGATTTTCTGCAAGGCCGCGCCCGCCGTCTGCACCACCCGTTCGGGTGGCAGCTGCGCGAGCAGCCGCGCAGTTTCCGGCTGCTGCGTTTTGCTTGCCGGCACATAAACTTGCAGCACCTGCCCGCCCGCCTGCAAATAGGCGGAGAGCAAATGCGCCCCTTCCAGCACAGCCTGCCCGCTTTCGCGGCGCGTACGGGCGCTGCGTAACAGTTTGGCCAGATGTTTGAGCGCGGAGTTTTGGGCGGATTCGATGGTGTTCATGGCGGCGGATTATATAGCAGGGCAAGGTAATTTTGCTTTTCAGGCAGCCTTTCGACACACAAACCAAAGGCTACCTGAAAACGAGGGTTCCGTAGGAAGACGAGTTTCTGCGAAGCTAAAGCGCAGCTTCAACGAAATTAAAACTACTTTCCCATTTTTCAGGTAGCCTCTTTTCATGACACATCAATCTTGTAATCTTCCGGCGCAATCCATTTAAGCTTATTCACAAACAGCCAGTCCACTGCAAACGCCCCGGCCACGGGCACAATCACAAACACCAGCAGCGACACCGCCAGCTGCCCCGCACCCCAGCCGGCGAGTTTCAAATGGTTCACCGGGCCGATGAGGCCGCTGATGCCGAAACCCGCGCTAAATTCCGTGCCTTGGATTTGAAACAGCGAAGCCAGCACCCCAGCCAGCGCAGCATTGAGCATAATCGGCAGCAAGAGCTTGGGTTTGGCCACGATATTGGGCATGGAAAGCTTGGGCGAACCCACAAAATGCGCCGCGCAAGTGCCCAACGGGTTCACCCGCCGCCCGGCCACGGCCAGCGAAAACGCACAGGCGCAAATGCCCAAATTGGCCGCACCCGAGCCCACGCCAGCCAAATGAATCGCCGTGGCAATACCCACGGATGACACCGGCGACACAATCAGGCAGGCAAACGCGATGGCAATCAACACCGCCATCAGCGTTTGCTCCAGCGTGAGCAGGTGGGCAATCCACGAGCCCAGCAGCTGCGAAAAGGCGATGAAATACGGAAACGCCAGCCGCCCCAGCGCGCCCGCCACAAACAGGCTCACCACGGGCACCACCAAAATCGCATAGCCGCGCACCTTGCCGCGCAGCAGCACAATCAGGCCGGCGGCAATGCCGGCAGTGAACACCATGGTGAAAATATCGCCCGTGCCCTTGAGCTGGATGATGCCGTCGGCAAAACGCACCGCTCCGCCGGCAGCCATGGTGGCCAGCCCCACCGAAATCGATTCAATCGGCGTGAATTTAAACATATAGCCGATGGCCACGCCCACGGCGATGCCGACCATGGCGTTGGTGGCGCCGATCATCTGCGTGAGCATGCCCAGCGGCTCGCAATACGGCGTGAGCGCCTTAAACAGCTCGCCCAACAGCGCACCCGGCACCAGGGCAACCACAATGCCTAAGGCCGAGCCGTTGAGCAGGTGCATCATGAAGGATTTTGGGGTGAGTTTTTCCACAATTCTGCTCCTGTTTGTTGTATTAAGATAGTTAGCTTGACTATAGACCCGCTGCCAAAAGATCGTCAATTTGGTGGCAAATATTTTCAGGTAACCTTTGATTAGGGTAAAAGAAACAGTGCCCACAGCAGGAGAAGTGGCCAAGTTGATAGGCCACAGCATAACTTGTTTGGTGCCAGTTAGCTTGCTGCGTCATTCCTGCAAGACCTCCCCTACCCTAACAAACTAGATGCCCAACACATAAAAAGGCACACCGCAAAGGCGGTGTGCTTGAGGTTTTCAGGTAGCCCGGAGATGGGGGAAAGGCTACCTGAAAATGGCAGGCTTCATTGCCAACGGCTTAGGCGACTTGCCGCCATTTCTGCTGTTGCTGCTCGCGGTGGTAATGCCTGAGCGCATGTTCTTTGCGCCGTCCGCTACTAAATGCAGATACGCGTTTCAGGTAGCCGATGACGCGGGTGCCGTAGTCGATGTCGTGCGAACCGCAGGCGGAACAGGCGTGCAGAGTGCGTTTATCGATATGGCCGCATTCATTGCAAATGGTGATGCGCACGTTCACGCAGAAGTAGTTGCAGCCGGTTTGCGCGGCGATGTCCAAGAGCGAGCGGTAGCCGGATGCGGGCAGGGCTTCGTCGAGGTTCAGGTGCAGCGCGGAGCCGCCGTCGAGCCAGTCCACCAGTTCTTTGCCGTGCAGCAGGAATTTGTCGAGCGCGTTGATTTCTTCGTCTTCGACGACGTAGAAATAGGAGTTGTAGCATTCGCGGCTGACTTTGTAGCCGTCGGCTTTGTCCCATTTGGCGTTTTTCACGCCGAGGTTTTCGGCGGGGACAAACTCGGTGTTGAACTTCACGCCGTAGTGTTTGCTGGCGGCTTGGTTGGCTTCGAATATGGTTTTCAGACGACCTTGTACGAAGCTGATGTAGTCGTCGTTGTAGCCGACTTTGATGCCTTGCGATTCGGCGGCTTCCGCCATACCGTTGATGCCGATGGTGAGGAACTGTTTGTCCAACGTGATGAAACCTGCATCGTAAACGGGCAACATTCCGGCGACTTGGTATTCTTCCATCAGTTTGCGGTAGGCGTATTGGTATTTGTGGATTTTGCCCACTTCGGCGGCAAGGTCGCGCCCGTCTTGTTCCAGCCGGTTCATATTGATGGTGATGACGTTAATGGAACCGGTCGCCACGCCGCCCGCACCGAGGGTGTAACTGAAGGTGCGGTCTTCGATGGCGTTGCGTAGGCGGCAACAGGAAGCCAAAGAGTCGGGGTTATCGGAAAGATAGACGAAGAAGGAATTGCCTTCCGCCAACTCTTTCGCCATTTCATCGGCAAACACGGTGTCTTTGCATTTACCGCCGTCGGTCAGCATCGCAGCGGTCACGACGGGGAAAGTCAAAACGGCTTTGGTGCGTTCCTGATTGAACCATTTGAGGAAGAAGTTTTGCAGCTTCGCCACGCTTGCCCACACCGGTTTGCTGAAATCGGGGAAGACGAAATCGCCGAACATCGCGTCGAAATAGTATTGATCGTAAACGGAAATATTCCAAAATACGCTTTGATAACCGCGTGCGGCGGCGGGCTGGTTGATGCTGTACACCACCTGCTGCATATGGTTGGCGATTTCTTTGCCGTGGGTTTCCAAATAATCGTCGCCGTAGTCTTTGCGGGCGAAGTAGTCGAAATAGGTCAGAAATTCGACCGTCGCCACCGCGCCTGCAAACTGCGCGCTGATGGCAAACACAAGATTGATAAACGAGCCACAAAACGAAGCCAGATGCTGCGGCGCCTTAGATTCGCCGCCGAGTTTGCTTAAGCCGTCGAGCAGGAAGGGATAGAGCGTGGCCGACACGCAATAGGGTTTCAAGCTGGTTTCGTCGTGCACATAGATTTCATGCGCCTCAATCTGGCGGATGTATTCGTCGGCCACAGATTGGTCGAACACTTCGGCGATTTTGCGCGACACCTGGGCGCGGTTAATCTGCACGAAGAAGTCTTTCATCAGCTCGGCTTCCATCGTGGCGATGTTTTTCTGGGTAACGTTGGCATTGGCGTCCATTTTCGAGCCGTCCGCCGCATTTTGCGCGCTGATGTAGTCGTGCATGAATTGCAGTTTGCCGTTTAACTGTTCGGGATGCAGCCGAATCATGTGTACTCTCCTGGTTTGATGTGAAGTTTAGCGTGGGATGCCACTATCGGTGGGAAGCCTGCGTTCAGGCCGGTTGGAAACGTGCGCCCTCTGCAGCCGGTTGCGGGGTGTGCACCAAGGGGATGATTTTGGGGCGGGCGGCGGGCGTGTCTTTCACAAACAGATGGTTCAACACTTCGCCGCTGCGCAAATCGATAAAGCGCTGGTTGGTATGCGGGCTGTCGAGACCGCCTAGCTCCATTTTCCAGCGGCCGGTTTTGAGATAGGTCAGCTGTGGAATGATGGCGATGGAGGCGCGCTCCAGTTCGTCTTGCTCCAGGCCGGTATAGAGGCAGGTGTTCAGCCCGGCTTCTCGCACCTGCGCCAGCAGCGGCAGCAGTTTTTCAGGTAGCCACTCGCCGCCCATAAACAGCACGCAGCTAATTAGCCCGCGATAACGTTCCAAGCGGCTTTGCAAGTATTCGGCAGTCAGCTCGGTGCCCAAACAGCCCTTCCAACTGTCGGCACTGTGGCAGCCTTTGCAGCGCAACGGGCAGCCGGAAAACAGAAACGCCAGCGACACTTCGCCCGGCACTTCCTGCCAAACGATTTGCTCTCGGGTAAAATTCAGCGTTTCCATAGCCCTATCCTTAAAAATACAACATATAGTGCGCGAAATATTTTCAAACACTATATGTTGTGGTGGATTGTCGGGCTTTACCGGGAAAAACGCAAGCAGCTTTGCCGTTAAATCGGGTTAATTACGAATGATTATTAAATGAAAACGGGCTTTACCGCACGGGAAGATTTTTGTACCGACAAGGGCTTGCATCCGCTCATCACTTCGGGAAAACCAAATTTTCCCGCTCCTGCCACAAACACACAGTTTGACTTAACGCAAAGTGAGCGTGATTTGCTGCAGGCAAGAAAAAGGCTACCTGAAAGTGAAGCTTCGATCTCAGCAAAACGATGCCAAGCAGCGTTGCTGTGAAACCAAATTTTCAGGTAGCCTTTGATGTATTAGCCAAAACACACATACCCGAGCAAATTAGTTGGAAAATTTAACGCAATTAGGCATAATGCCGCAAAATTTTGCATATAACGGATGAGCACGCTGCTGCTACAGCATTAGCACGCCTTGTATCGAAAGTGCAGTCCTTCGTTACCAGCCGTTTAGCAAAATTTCTTTCTCCTCCAACAAAAGGAAACAACCCATGAAAAAACTCGCCCTGCTGCCAATTTTGGCCGCCCTCTCCCTACCCGCTTTTGCTGCCGACAGTTATCTCACCGGCCAAGCATCCAGCCACACCGAAACCATCAAAAATGAAGACCCTGCCGCACAGCAGCTGTTTCAGCGCAGCATTCGCCTGGAAGAAGGCCAAAGCAACTCCACCACGCTGGATGTGAAAGCCGGCCAGGTATATACCGTGTTTGCCGACTGCTCCGTAAACTGCTCTAACATCAAATTCAGCGTTACCCAAGGCCGCACCACCCTATTCCGTAAAAACCGCGGCGATGGCTCCCGGTTCACCTGGCAAGCCGAGCGCGATGGCCGCGTGGAACTCAACACCGAAATGGCCGAATGCTCACGCAGCCGCTGCCGCTCCATGCTGCAAGTATTTAGCGGCGGCAAAGTAGGCAACAGCGACAACACAGGCCCGTCCTTGGCAGCCTTACAAAAAATCATCCGAGAAGAACAACAAGGTATCGATAAAAACGTCCGCGAACTGCCCCTGATTAGCGGCCAGCTCGCCGACAGCCAAAGCCGCAGCGTGGACGTTGATCTCACTGCCGGCAAATACTACAACGTATTCGGCCGCTGCGACCAAGCCTGCGAAGACTTCGACCTCACCCTCAGCGCCAACGGCAAAACCATCGCCTCTGACACCGATGGCGACGGCGAACCCCTGCTGAACTTCAGAGCAGAGCAAGGCGGCCGCCACCAGCTCAACATCAGCATGGAAGACTGCGACAACGACTCCTGCGCCTACTCCGTGCAAGTGTTTGAAAGCAGTACCGACACCGATCCCTCTCTGCTGCGCGCACAACGAAGCAATGTGGAGATCGTAGAAAGCCACGACCCGGCCGCCCGCGTACTCCTCCTGCGCCAGCAACGCCTTGCCGCCGGCCAGAGCCACACCGAGCAAGTTAACCTCACCGCCGGCAAAGCCTACACCTTCTACGGCGACTGCGACGACAACTGCTCCGATATCGACCTCACCGTACGCCTCAATGGCCGCGTGGTGAAACAAGACGTATTGGGCGACAGCGTGCCCCTGTTCAGCTACCGCCCCGCCCGCAGCGGCCGCTACAGCGTAACCCTGCCGATGAAAGCATGTTCAACCGACACCTGCGCCGCCAGCATCCATATCTTTGAAGGCACCAAAATGGTGTACGACAACAACGGCCGTAGCCGTTAACAAACTGAACCGTCAGTAATCACAAGCAAAGGCTACCTGAAAGCGCAACGCAGCGAAGTTTCTGCGCAGCCAAACTTTCAGGTAGCCTTTTAGATTGCACTCAACAGTTACCCTCGGGCAACCATAGCTAAAGCACTTATTGCTTCATACCGGGCAGCAAGCCGCCGTAGTATGGCAAAGCTTGCCGATACAGTATGCAGAAATAAGTGCTTTAATTATGGTCATACCGATACAAATATCATCAAAAGGCTACCTGAAAATCCAAACAAACACTTTTCAGGTAGCCTTCCTGCCGTGCAAACAACAAACAAAATAAAGCGCATACTGCTTCCAATATGCGCTTCCTCCTGCCTAACCAAACTTATTTCAAACTGCCTACCATATCGGCAGGACGTACCCAGTCGTCAAACTGCTCGGCGGTCAAGAGGCCGGATTTCACGGCTTCTTCGCGCAGGGTGGTGCCGTTTTTGTGGGCGGCTTTGGCGATTTTCGCAGCGTTTTCGTAGCCGATTTTGGTGTTCAACGCAGTAACCAGCATCAATGAATTGTCGAGCTGCTGCTTGATGCGCGGCAGGTTGGGCTCAATGCCGGCTGCACAATGTTCGTCAAACGAGATGCAAGCATCGGCCAAAAGCTGCGCAGATTGCAGGAAGTTGGCAGCCATCACAGGTTTGAACACGTTGAGCTGGAACTGGCCCTGCGTGCCGGAGAAGGAAATGGCGGTGTCGTTACCCAACACTTGGGCACACACCATGGTGAGGGCTTCGCATTGGGTGGGGTTCACTTTGCCGGGCATAATGGAAGAGCCGGGCTCATTCTCGGGAATCAGAATTTCGCCGATACCGGAGCGCGGGCCGGAGGCCAACAGGCGGATATCGTTGGCAATTTTATACAGCGACACAGCCAGCTGCTTCAATGCGCCGTGGGTTTCCACAATAGCGTCGTGCGTGGCCAATGCTTCGAATTTGTTCGGTGCGGTAACGAAAGGCAGGCCGGTGAATTTGGCGATATAGGAGGCTACCTGAACATCGTAGCCTTTGGGCGTGTTCAAGCCGGTGCCCACGGCAGTGCCGCCTAAGGCAAGTTCGGCCAAGTGCGGCAGGGTGTTTTCCAAGGCACGGATACCGTAGGCAAGCTGAGCGGCATAGGCAGAAAATTCTTGACCGAGGGTGAGCGGGGTAGCATCCATCAGATGGGTACGGCCGATTTTCACCACGTCGGCAAATGCCTCGGCTTTGGCAGCCAAGGTTTTTTGCAGGCGCTTAACGGCGGGCAGGGTGTGCTGCACTACTTTTTGGTAAGCAGCAATGTGCATGGCGGTGGGATAGGTGTCGTTGGAAGACTGGGATTTGTTTACGTCGTCATTGGGGTGGATAACGCTTTTCTCACCCAGTTTGCCGCCGTTCAACACGTGGGCGCGGTTGGAAATGACTTCGTTCAAATTCATGTTGGATTGGGTGCCGGAGCCTGTTTGCCAAACCACCAGCGGAAACTCCTCGTCCAGCTTATGTGCCAAAATTTCGTCGCAGGCGGCAGCAATCAGATCACGCTTCTCAGCAGGCAATACTCCCAAGTCGGCATTGGCAAAAGCGGCTGCTTTTTTCAGATAAGCAAAGGCTTCAATGATTTCATGCGGCATGGAAGCGGCCGGACCAATTTTGAAGTTGTTGCGCGAGCGCTCAGTTTGCGCACCCCAATACCGGTTGGCCGGCACCTTTACTTCCCCCATGGTATCTTTTTCAATGCGAAATTCCATCATGCAACTCCTGAAGTTTGTTAAATGTCTAAATTAAAACCAACTGGCTATAGCTGCTTCCAATAGCAGCGCAACCAAGCGGGCAGCCTTTGCATCATATTAATTTGAAAATACTATATAAAAAGTAATCCAACCTGTTATCGGCCACAGCGAATATACCATAAAACCAAGCAGTTTTTCACGGCGACAATATACGGAATATTACAATCAGAAATGCTAAAACCCCTCTGCCTTTCAGCAGAGGGGTTTTGATTATAAATGGCGCGGTGGACGGGACTCGAACCCGCGACCACCGGCGTGACAGGCCGGTACTCTAACCAACTGAGCTACCACCGCGCGCAAAAAAATGGTGGGTGATGACGGAGTCGAACCGCCGACATTCTGCTTGTAAGGCAGACGCTCTACCAACTGAGCTAATCACCCATGTCTTCGTGCACAGCACTAGAAGATGCGCATTAAACCAAACTCTCCACATCATTGCAAGCATTATCTTGCAAAAAACTTACGTTAAAATATCAACACGCTGTTATAAAAGTGAAAAAACTTTTATAAATTTCTCTCTCAAACCGTCAGAAATCTCTTAGCATGCCAGTTTGCGCTATAATAAATAGTTTATTTTACTATTCACCATGGCTTTATGAACGCCGTTATCCGTACCCGCCAAGCCGACCCCGAAGCCGAACAAGCCCTGCTGGCCGCCGGCACCCCGCCCTTGCTGGCACGTTTGTTTGCAGCCCGCAATGTCCGTTCCCCCGCCGAACTACATAACCATTTAGCCAGCTTGCTGCCCTATCAATCGCTGAAAAATATTGATGCTGCCGCCGAACGGTTGGCTCGCGCCATCCAGGAGCAAGAGCGAATTTTAATTGTAGCCGACTACGATGCCGATGGCGCCACAGCCTGCGCAGTAGGCATTTTGGGGTTGCGCCGTATGGGCGCACGGGTGGAGTTTTTAGTACCGGACCGTTTCAAACACGGCTACGGCCTCACCCCGCAACTGGCCGACCTGGCTGCCGAACGAGGCACTCAGCTGCTGTTAACCGTAGATAACGGCATTTCCAGCACTGCCGGTGTGGCACGCGCCCAAGCATTGGGTATGGACGTAATTATCACCGACCATCACTTACCGGGCGACACGCTACCTGAATGTATCATCGTTAATCCCAATCAACCGGGATGTGCCTTTGCCAGCAAGAATCTGGCCGGCGTAGGCGTAATCTTCTATGTATTAACCGCCCTGCGCGCCCTGCTGCGTACACAGCAATGGTTCAACCCGCAAAGGCTACCTGAACCCAATTTGGCCGAGCTTTTAGACTTAGTGGCTTTGGGCACCGTGGCCGATGTGGTGACATTGGATTACAACAACCGAATCTTGGTTAGTCAAGGGCTCAAACGAATGCAAATTGACAAAACCCGTCCTGGCATTCAGGCGCTTTTTCAGGTAGCCCAGCGCGATATGCGACAAGCCAAGCCGTTTGATTTGGGCTTTGCCATCGGCCCGCGCATCAATGCTGCCGGCCGTTTGGAAAACATGGAAATTGGTATTGCCTGCCTACTGGCCGAAGATCCGGACACCGCCGCCGAACTGGCCGAACAGCTAAATGAACTGAACCGTGCACGGCAGGAAATCGAGCAAACCATGCTGCAGGAAGCCCTTGCCCTGGCCGATCAAATTATCGTTGGCAACGGCCTGAGTATTACCGCCTTTCATCCCGATTGGCACCAGGGCGTGGTTGGTATCGTGGCCGGCCGGCTCAAAGACCGTTTCCATAGGCCCACCATCGTGTTTGCCCCCACAGGCAATAGCGAACTGCGCGGCTCCGGCCGTTCCATTCCCTCATTACATCTGCGCGATGCCATCGACTTGGTGGCCAAACGCCATCCCGAATTAATTCTAAAATTTGGCGGCCACGCCATGGCTGCCGGCCTCAGCATTCGTGAACAGGATTTCCCCCGCTTCCAACAAGCTTTCGAAAGTGTACTAACCGAACTGCTGGATCAAGACGCACTCACCCGCACCTTCCTCACTGACGGTAGCCTGAGCCCTGAAGAAATCTCTCTGCATACTGCCGAAACACTATCCAACCAAGTATGGGGACAAGGCTTTCAACCCCCGTGTTTCTACAACCAATTTGAAGTATTGTGGCAGCGGGTAGTAGGCAACGGCCATAAAAAAGCCGGCCTAAATTGTGGCGGACACACTGTGGAAGCCATGTTTTTCCGCTGCGCCGAAGAACTTCCAGCCAAAATCCACACGGTATACCGCCCCATTGCCAACCAATGGCGCAACCAATATGAATTGCAACTACACATCGACCATTGGGAAGCAGGCTAAATACACACCACACAGCCAAAACTCTTAATCTATTTTCTCACTCACACCAACATATCCAGCTCGCCACAGGAAATAACCACTTTTTCCATAAACAATGCATTCTTACCATGATTTAACTTATAATCACATCTTAACTATAATAGTGTAAAAGCATTCTTACTAAATGCGGGCTTTGCGGGCGACATCCTAAAAGCAAATATCCGCCCAGAATTTTAAAATCCGTTCTACTTTACTCAGGCAAATATATGAGCGTCGGACTATTACGCATCCTGTTTCAAAACAAACTGATTGAGCAGGATCAGGTTGAAAAATACCGCGAAAAAGTTAATCAAAACAAAAATATCATTCCCATGCTAGCTGAGGCTGGCATTATCAAGCAGGCAGATTTGGCACTGCTTCTAGCCAAGCTGTTCCACTATCCGATTTTGGATTTGTCCCTCTACTCCCGCAGCATGATGGTGCAAGATGTACTCAACGACAGCCAGATGACGGAGTACCGCTGCGTACCTTTGTTCAAGCGTGGGCAAAAACTGTTTTTGGGTGTCTCCGACCCCACTTTGTTGCAAACATACCAAAAGCTTGTTTTCCCTAGCGGCTTGATTGTTGACCTGATCCTAGTCAATGATGAACAGCTAGACCGCCTGTTGGAGTTCGCCAGCCAAACATCCACCGCCATTTTGGATGAAATTTCTGCTGACTCAACCACCCTGGCCACACCAGCTTCGCTCAAAGTGGATGACGAAGAAGAAGACGGCCCGATTGCTAAATTCATCCACAAGGTGCTGTCTGATGCCCTTAACACCGGCGCATCCGATATCCACTTCGAATTCTACGAAGAAATGGCGCGTATCCGCTTCCGTACCGATGGCCAGCTGCGCGAAGTGGTACAGCCTCCGCTAAATATCCGCGGACAGATTGCCTCACGTATCAAAGTAATGTCCAAAATGGATATTTCCGAAAAACGCGTCCCACAAGACGGCCGAATCCAGATTCAGTTCAACAAAAACCAAAAGCCCATCGACTTCCGTGTGAATACGCTGCCCACGCTATTCGGCGAAAAAATTGTAATGCGTATTTTGAACTCGGATGCCGCCACGCTGAATATCAACCAGCTTGGTTTCGAACCTTTCCAAAAAGAATTGCTGCTGGAAGCCATCCACCGCCCGTACGGCATGGTGCTGGTAACTGGTCCGACCGGTTCGGGTAAAACTGTGTCGCTGTACACCTGCCTAAACATTTTGAATACCGATAGCGTAAACATCTCCACCGCCGAAGACCCGGCCGAGATTAACTTGCCCGGTATCAATCAGGTAAACGTAAACGACAAACAGGGCATGACATTTGCTGCGGCACTGAAAGCATTCCTGCGCCAAGACCCGGACATCATCATGGTGGGTGAAATTCGCGACTTGGAAACTGCCGATATCGCCATTAAAGCTGCGCAAACCGGTCACATGGTATTCTCTACCCTGCACACCAATAACGCTCCAGCCACACTATCCCGTATGCTGAACATGGGGGTAGCACCGTTCAATATTGCCAGCTCGGTTAATCTGATTATGGCTCAGCGTTTGGTGCGTCGACTGTGTACCTGCAAACAACCGATCGAGCGTCCGCCAGCCGAGGCTTTACTGAAAGTTGGCTTCACCGAGGAAGACTTGGCCAAGGACGACTGGCAGCTATACCGTCAGGTGGGTTGCGACCGTTGCAAAGGCAAAGGTTTCAAAGGCCGAGCCGGTGTATATGAAATCATGCCGGTTACCGATGCCATACAAAAAATCATTATCAATAACGGCACCGAGGTGGATATTGCCGAACAGGCCTATGCCGACGGGCTGGTAGACTTACGCCGAGCTGGTATTTTGAAAGCAATGCAAGGCATTACTACCTTAGAAGAAATCCTTGCCAGCACCAACGACTAAGAAAGCTCGTTTCATTTAAAAGGGAATTATCATGGCTATAAACAAAAGAACCCAATCCAATAAAAAAGTGGCAGGAGTCAGCTACGAATTTGAAGGCCGGCACATGGAGTCTGAGCAAATCGTCCGTGGCGAAGTAGTCGCCAAAGACGAACAGGACGCCCGTGCCAAACTCGCCCGTCGTCGTGTCAAGGTTATTAGCCTGCACAAGAAAAAGAAAGTTCGCGAAAAGAGAATTACCCAGGGCGACATTACTGTATTTACCCGCCAGCTAGCCACCATGATGAAAGCCGGTCTGCCGGTAATGCAGGCATTTGATATTGTAGCAAAAGGCCACTCTAATGCCTCCATGACCAAGCTCTTGATGGAAGTGCGTAACGACATCGAGCAGGGTACTTCTATGGCCAATGCCTTCCGCAAACACCCAAAATATTTTGATGATTTCTATTGTAACCTGGTGGATGCTGGTGAGGCAGGTGGTGTACTGGAAAGTTTACTCGACAAACTGGCTGTATATAAAGAGAAAACCCTTGCTATTAAGAAGAAAATTAAAAGTGCATTAACCTATCCGATTGCCGTGGTAGTAGTAGCCATTGTTTTGGTCATCATCATGATGATGTTTGTGCTACCTGAGTTTAAAAAAGTGTATGACGGCATGAATGCAGAAATGCCTGCACTTACTCAATTTATGATGGGTATCTCTGACTTTATGGTGGCATGGGGATGGATGGTTATTATTGCAATGGTAGCTGCTGTTGCTGGCTTTATCCAATGGCATAAACGTTCACCTGCACTGCAAAAACGAGTAGATGCTATGCTGTTGAAATTGCCTATCTTTGGTAATATCGTAGAAAAAGGTACGATTGCCCGCTGGGCTCGCACCACTGCCACCCTATTTACCGCTGGTGTGCCACTGGTGGAAGCGCTAGACTCCGTAGGTGGCGCATCAGGCAATATCATTTATGAAGAAGCCACCAGAAGCATTCGAAACCAAGTCAACCAAGGTACTTCTTTAACCACTGCAATGAGCTCTACTGACCTATTCCCCAACATGGTCTTGCAGATGGCCTCTATCGGTGAGGAATCAGGCTCTTTGGATGACATGCTGAATAAGGCGGCAGAATTTTATGAAGAAGAAGTAGATACTGCTGTAGCTACTCTATCATCTCTAATGGAACCAATCATTATGGTAGTATTAGGCAGTATCATTGGTGTCATCTTGGTTGCCATGTATCTGCCGCTGTTCAACTTAGGTAATGCTATCGGCTAAATTACTGGATCTCCATGAATAACCTTTCAGGTAGCCTGCCACAGGCTACCTGAAAACATACCTACACCACGCCTATGACCAATCTTGATCCCGAAATCTACATCCCCTTCGCCGTCCTGCTCGGCCTGCTGGTGGGCAGCTTTCTTAACGTGGTTATCTACCGCCTGCCGGTCATGCTCGAGAAACAATGGCGCATTGCTGCCAAACAGCATCTCGAACTGCCGCTGGACGAAGAAGACCAAAAACCGTTCAATATCAGCACCCCGCCCTCACGCTGCCCCAAATGCGGCAGCCCGGTAAAACCGTGGCAGAACATCCCCATCATCAGCTACTTGCTGCTGCGCGGCCGCTGCCATAGCTGTCGCACCCCCATCGGCTGGCGTTACCCCGCCGTCGAGCTGCTCACCGGCATCCTATTTGGCATCGTCGCTTGGCGATACGGCTACACTTGGCTCACCCTTGGCGGCCTCGTATTCACCGCCGTACTGGTTGCCCTCACCTTTATCGACGCCGACACCCAGCTCTTGCCCGACCAGCTCACCCTGCCCCTGATTTGGCTCGGCCTGCTGTTTAACTGGCAAGTCGGCTTCGTCAGCCTGCCTTCAGCCCTGCTCGGCGCCGTGGTCGGCTATTTGAGCCTTTGGCTGCTGTTCCACCTGTTCAAACTCATCACCGGCAAGGAGGGCATGGGTTATGGCGACTTCAAACTACTCGCCGCACTGGGCGCCTGGCTCGGCGTTAGTACCCTGCCCGTTATTGTTTTCGTGGCTGCCTTGGTCGGTCTCGTTGCTGCCCTGATAATGCGTGCCGCTAAAGGCCAACCTATCGCCTTCGGCCCCGCGCTCGCCATTGCCGGCTGGCTGGTTTTCGCTGCCAACAGCTATATCCTGCAAGGCATCCAATGGTGGCTGCACAAATCCGGATTCATCTGATATGACCGCCTGGGTCGGCCTCACCGGCGGCATCGGCAGCGGCAAATCCACCGCTGCCCGCCTGTTTGCCCAACACGGCGTGCCGCTGATTGATGCCGATGCCGTCTCCCGCACCCTTACCGCAAACGGCGGAGCTGCCCTCCCCGCCATCCATGCTGCCTTCGGTGAGGCCGTATTCGATTTTTCAGGTAGCCTCAAGCGCGATGCTCTGCGCCAACTCGTTTTCCAATCCTCCGAAGCCAAAGCCAAGCTCGAAAACATCCTCCATCCGCTGATTCTCGCCGAAATCCGGGTACAACAGCAGCAATACCCCAAAACCGCCTACGGCATCATCGAAATTCCCCTGCTTGCCGAGCAACCTGTTTTTCAAAGCATTCTCCAGCGCATTCTCGTTATCGATTGCAGTGAAGAAACGCAAATCCGCCGTACCATTGAACGCAGCGGCCTTACCCGTGATATGATTAACGGCATTCTCGCCGCCCAGGCCAGCCGCCAACAGCGCCGCAGCATTGCCGACGATATCATCAGCAACGAAGCCGGCCTGCCCGAGCTTGCTGCCGCAGTGGAGCGGCAACACCTTATTTACCAACAATTATTCGGTAGTTGAACCATGTCCGCCATCATCACCTTCGAACACCCCCTGTCCGAACGCATCCGCAACTTCCTGCGCCTCGAGCATCTCTTTTCCCGCTTCAACGCCACCGTCAGCCACCCAGAGCCTTGGGCACACCACGCCGCCCTCGGCACCCTGTTTGAAATCATGGATTGCGCCTCCCGCGCCGAACTCAAGCTCGACATCCTGCAAGAGCTCGAACGCCAACGTCAGCAAATTTCCCAAGCCGAACGCGAGCAATACGACTCCACTCCCGAACAGGACGACCTCTACCAGGCCACTCAAAACCTGCAAGAAGTCCAGCAAAAATTCGGCCAACACCTGCGTGAAAACGAATGGCTCATGGGCGTAAAGCAGCGCATGCTCGTGTCCGGCGGCACCAGCCCCTTCGACCTTCCCTCCTATCACTACTGGCTGCAACTGCCCTTCGAGCAGCGCGTGGCCGACCTCGGCTGCTGGATTCGCTCCCTCACCCCCACCGGCGACGCCATTTCCCTGCTGCTGCGCATTCTGCGCCGCAACAGCATCCGCCTCGAATGCCTCGCCCGCCAAGGCAACTATCAAAACACCAAGCTTGGCAACAACATCCACATGCTCACCGTAGATGTAGCCCAATCCCATCACACCCTGCCCGAGATTTCCGCCAACAAATACTTCACCCACATCCGCTTCACCCAAGCCACCCAAGACAGCCCGCGCGGAAAGCAGATCGACACCGACATCCCCTTCCAGCTCAAAATGTGCAGCTTCGACCCCATCGCCGACAAACCATGACCCAGCCCACCGTATCCTGCCCCACCTGCCAGAAGCCCGTACTCTGGAACGAAAACAGCCCCTACCGCCCCTTCTGCAGCCAACGCTGCAAAATGATCGACCTGGGCACCTGGGCAGACGAAAGCTACCGCATCCCCAGCCAGGAAGAAGCTCCGCCCCAGATGGGCGACCACGAATAGTCGACAGAGGCTACCTGAAACCCCAATCCCGCTTTCAGGTAGCCTCAATCTATCCCCACCCCACACCATGAACACCGCCACCATCCACAGCATCGACCACGAAGGCCGCGGCGTAGCCCGCATCCACGGCAAAACCACCTTCATCACCGGCGCCCTGCCCCAAGAAACCGTTGCCTACCAAATCACCCGCAGCAAGAAACACCACGACGAAGCCCAAGCCACCCGCATCCTCACCCCCTCCCCCTACCGCATCGCCCCCGCCTGCCCCCACTACAGCCAATGCGGCGGCTGCACCCTCCAACACGTCCACAGCAACGTTCAGGTAGCCTACAAACAACGCATCCTCGAAGACCAACTCCAACGCCTCGGCAAAGTCCGCCCCCAATACCTCCTGCCCCCCATCTACGGCCAAGCCTGGGGCTACCGCTACCGCGCCCGCCTCAGCGCCCACCACAGCCAAGGCCGCACCACCCTCGGTTTCCAAAGCCGCAGCAGCCACCGCATTGTCGACATCCGACAATGCCCCATCCTCGCCCCCCAGCTTGCCAACCAACTGAGCAACACCCGCGCCCTGCTCCAGCAGCTCAACCGCCTGCATACCCCCGTCCGTACCATCGAACTGCACCACAGCCCCGCCGCCAACAGCCTCACCCTACACACCGAACACCTCCCAAAAGCCGCCCGCGCCCACCTCATCCAACACGCCCAAAGCCTGCCCGCCAACTGGCACATCTGGCTGCAAACCCCACACCGGCCCGCCCAACCCCTCCTGCCCGACAGCCCCCAACTCAGCTACAGCCTGCCCGAATACGCCCTCACCCTCCCCTACCGCCCCGGCGATTTCACCCAAGTCAATCCCGCCGCCAACGCCCTACTCGTTGCCCGCGCCATACAGCTGCTGCAACCACAACCCGGCGAACGCATCGCCGACCTTTTCTGCGGCCTCGGCAACTTCAGCCTCCCCATCGCCGCCGCCGGCGCACAAGTCATCGGCATCGAAGGCTCGCCCGCGCTCACCGAGCGCGCCGGCCAAAACGCCCGCCTCAACCACCTCGCCGAACGCGCCCAGTTCCACAGCGCCGACCTCTTCCAAACCACCGAACACACCGTTGCCGGCTGGGGCTATTTCGACAAAATTCTGCTCGACCCGCCCCGCAGCGGAGCCTACGCCCTCGTCCAAGCCCTGCACGCCCCCTACCTCCCCCATCGCATCGTGTACGTTTCCTGCAACCCCGCCACCTTCGCCCGCGATGCCGCCGTACTCGTTGGTAAAGGCTACCAATTCCGCAATGCCGGCATCGTCAACATGTTCCCCCAAACCGCCCACGTTGAAACCGTCGGCTGCTTCGACTTGGAATAGTCTCTGTGCCCGCTATAGCAGACTAAAATGCGCATAAAGCAAGGCAGCGAGCCAACGCACCAGCATTCTGATCATTCCCATGAAAAGGCTACCTGAAACTTTAACTGCGCAGAAACTTCGCTGCGCTACGTTTTCAGGTAGCCTTATATATTTCGCGCCGTCGGGGGCTAGTCCTGACGGTATCTTTGCCAGACAGGCATTATTCACATCATAAGGCTGGACTAGCTCTCTTTGATCAAGCTAACTCAAAGGAGCTTTTTTCATGTCTTACCAATTACCTACCTATCCAAACATCACCGCCTACCTAGGCCAGCAACCAGGCGATCTCTTCTGTGAACTCGCCATCAAACTGAACATCACATCAGATCGCAGTTTCATCCTCTTTGAACACATTATCGAATCAGATCACCTTTCAGCCGACAGCGTGCGCGATTTGCTCGACACCTACGGCAGATTCGTTATTGACGCCATCGAATTACAAATTCCCTTTTTCCGCAACGTATCAGAAACCGAGTTCGAGCAAGTCGTTCCCGGATTTGAAATGGTGGCGTAAATGTCTAAGAAGCATAAAAAACGCGTACCGGATTACTCAAAAATTCGGCAGTTCGAAGAAGCGGCGAAGATGAAGCCGGCTACGGCGAAGATGAAGCCGGCTGCGGCGGCGGATGGCCGCCCCGCGGCCGCCGCCGGAGCGGCCGGCGACAATCGCCCCCCTAGGCTAACAGGGGGGGAGCAAAAAACCCAAAGACCATTAGCGGGGGAGCAAAAAATTGACTGGGCGGCCTATCAGGAAAGCGAATATTTTAAAACCTTCGTGACCAACCAGCGCGGCAAGCTCATAGAAATCCCATTACGCAAAGGCCGTGAAGATGGCGCCCTAATCGACTATCTGACGTTCACTTTCAGACGGGAAAGCCTGATTGAATATTTCAAGAATCGCATTATCGGCGATAACGAATACATCGTGGTGGCCAGCGAAATGTTACAAAAAATCTTCGGCTACGGCCTGACCAAAAAAATGCCAGGCAAAGGTAAGTTTTTTTACCAAGGCTATTACCAGGTCGGCCCCGATAACGCCCCATACGGCACTCTGCATTACGGTGGCCAGCGCGATACCCTCCTAGTCGATTTGACCGGCACCGGTTGCCAAGCCGCAAAGCCAGGCTGGGAAGTCCGCCTTTATCAATTTTTGCAGGTGGCCATTAACGCCCGTATTACCCGTTGCGACGTCGCCCATGATTTTTTCAACGGCGAATACACCCCGGAGCAAGGCATTTCCGATCATGCAAAAGGTTTGTACGACAACCATAACATTTGCCCCAAAATCGAACGCCGTGGCACGGCATGGATGAACGAGGACAACACCGGCAAAACCCTCTACATAGGACGCAAAGGCTCTTCCAAGCTGCTGCGTATTTATGAAAAAGGCAAAAAGTTCGGCGATGAAAACAGCCCGTGGGTTCGTTTCGAAGTCGAGTTCAGAAAACACGATTGCCTGATACCCATAGATATTTTGCTGTATCCCGGGCAATACCTGACCGGCGCATTTCCGATTGGCGAGCAACTTTTCACGACTCCGGCCAGCCGCATAGAAACCAAAACCCAAACTGTGAACCTGTCCTTTGACCAAAAAGAATTTCACGCCAAAAACCAAGTAGGCCGCTTCGTTCGTTTCCTAGTCGATATAGGGCTACCTGATAAAGAAATCGTTAAAAGATTGTGCGGCGAAGAAAACAAATATCCGAAAGGTTTAGATCCTTCCGAATACGATTGCGAAGCCATCAAAACTTATTACCTGCATGACGAAGGCTTCAAACCTTTAGATATAGACGAGTTCAAAATGACTTTGGATAACTATCTTTTAGATGATGATTATCAAGATAGATTGAGTAATGCTCATAGAGTCGCAGAAACATTAGTAAATCAGCAAGACTACGAACACTTTTTCATTCAAGAAAGGAATTAACAAATGGATTTCAGCAAATTACAACAGCCCCTTTTCGAACGCGCCATCATCATGGGCGTAACCCGTTTTAAAGGCGAAATTGACGGCAGCGAAATTGATTCATGCACCGTTTTCCGTGCTGCTCCCTTCAATGATGCCAGCGGCAATGCAATGGGTCTTGGCCTGGCTAAAGTTCGTTTCGGCAGCAGCAGCAACTTTGACCGTTTTGCCGGTCTGACCTTCCCTTGTGAGCTGGAAATTCAGCTGGCCCGCGTAACCAACGGCAGCGGCAAAGAAACCGTCGTTATGAAAGACTTCCGACCGGTTGCCGAAGCCAAAAAATAGAAAGGCGTAAGCCATGGAAGAACGCTACATTGTGCAGGATTTGGATACCTTCGAATTCCTGTATCCGGAAAGAACGGGCGGAATAGGTTTAACGCCCTATCTCAAGTTGGCCGGGCATTTCTCAACCCGTGCCGATGCAATGGAAGCCGGAATAGACGAACTCGGTTCAGAGTTTGCCGTTTTCGCCTTCTTCGTACCGCAAGAATCGAACAAAGAAACCAAGCAATAAATAGGGCTTTCTGTCGTTGCCGGGCGGCCAGCGACATTAAACCTTTGAGAAGCCGCCCACTAATTTTTTGGAAGCAGAAATGTTGACCGGTATTGCACACATCATCGTTCCGCTGGTTAGGGAGCAAGAATTAGTCGATATGCTGATTCAAAATATAGGGATGATATTGGTATTACTGCTTCTCTGTTTTGTTTTGAAGCATTAACGTTATCCGGTAAGTAACTGAAAAATCTTTCACGATCCATTAATTTTTCGAGAGGAGTAAAAATGCCATTTTATAGTTATGAAGAATTTGAAGAAGCCGTTGGAGAAATCGATGATGATGAAATGGTAGATGATTTCCATACTTGGGAAGAGCTTCAGGAAGAGTATCCGGATGGCGTATTTGACGAAGATGCCGAATTTATCCCGTTCTGATTGTTTTTAAGAAATTAACGCTATCCGGGCGGCGTTAATCAAGTCAATGCCCGATTAAAACTTTTTAAAGGAGAACGTTATGTTCAAAAACAAATTGGCCGCTCTGGCTGTTATGTCCTCTGCCTTCATCGCTACCAACTCTTACGCTGGTGCGGTAGCTGATGCAGTAACTACAGCGACAACCGATTTTAAAGCTGACTTGGCGGCCGTTGGTGGTATCGCTGTGGCTATCGGTTTGATCGGTGTTGGTTTCATCGCCGGTATCCGTTTGATCAAACGCGCGGTGTAAAGAGTAAAGGCGGGCATCATGGAAGGCTATTTGGCAGGAGGTCAATGCTTCGGCTCTGTGCAGGAAGCGTCCGATTACAAAATGTCCCAAGTCGTGCCCGCCATTACCGCAGATGGGAGCCTAAAAACTCCCGTCTATCAAAACGGCAAGTGGTATTACGGTTCGCAGGAAGTCAAGCTGACTTTCCCGCCGTGCGATCCGGCCGCCTACGTTACAGATGGCGCCTTCGTCGCTTCAGTCGCCATATCAGTTGCCGCTTTCGCCTTTGTTATCCGTTGGGCAATCCGCGTATTCCAGCAAACCAATGAAGATCCCGAAAAATGAGCGATCCGAACAAAATTCAGCCGCCGAAAAAAGGCATTGAAATGGTTAAGGGCGGGGGCTATCCCGCTAAAGCCGTTTCTACTAGCGTTCAGCAACATACCGCACCCATTCAAACCGATATGCATTTAATCGGTTCCAAAGCGGTTCAATGGGCATTGATTGGGTTAGCTTTCTATGCTGCCTTGCGTTTGTTTAGAAGCGTCATCATGGATGCATTGGGCTTTAGAAAAAGTCGTAAGGAAGCAAAAGAAGAAGCGTTGAATGAAAACGGACTGGAAAACTTGGATCAAGATCCAATGAGTGAGCCGTTGGAAGAATTTGAAGGTTTGGATGGAGAAGAACCGCCCGACAATATGCCGGACAGTCCTGAAGAAGATCCGGGTTTGCAATACGATTTAGAAAATGAGCGGTGGGAAATTAATGCCAGTACCGCTTTGCAGGAAGGTCATGAATACGGTTCGGATGAGTTTTATAGCCGTATTGCGGAATTAGAGGAAATGGATAGGTTGGCTGAACAGTATGAACCTTCTGAATCTGACGATGAGCCTCCGGAATCCGATATGTCGTTAGATGATGAAGCTTTGGAAATAGCGGTTGCGGAATCAGACGATTGGGAAAAAGAGGCTAACTCCGGTGCGTTGGATGAGCGTGTGGAACGAATCAAGCAAGAATTGCAACAGGAAAATTAATAATGCCGCCTGAAATCTACTTTCTAATCGGTTTTGCCGTGGTTATCCCCGCCATCATCATGTTTTTATAAAACTGCGGCCAATGTTTAAACTCAAAGGTAAACAGCAATGATTTCACTGATTACGGGTCTGCCCGGCATGGGCAAAACCTCCCTAATGGTCTATATGCTGCTCAATCGCAAAGATTTGCAGAATAGGCCGGTCTATGTTGACGGCATACCGGAATTACAAGTCAAACATGAAGAAGTACCCGAAGGCGAAAGCATGGAAACATGGCACCAATGGGCGCCGGACGGTTCCATACTCGTCATTGACGAAGCGCAGAGGGTCTTTCGTCCACGCCCCGCGGGGGCGAAAGTACCCGACTATGTGCAGGCTCTTGAAACGCATCGCCATAAGGGCATTGATATCTTTGTGCTCACGCAACATCCGCGGTTGATTGACGTCCATCTAAGAAGCCTGATTGGCGAACATCGCAATATCAGCCGCACCATGCTCGGCCTGCGCCGTGTTTCCTACTGGCAGCGTTGCGCCAATCCTGAAGCCCGGGCAGATGTGGCAGAAGCCAAAAACAGCATATTCATGCCGAAAAAAAGCGTGTTCGGTATGTACAAATCTGCCAGCGAACACACCAAACTCAAAGGCTCGGTTAGCGCGTGGATCTACATCATCCCCGTTGTTATCGTCATAGTCGGCTACCTTATGTCTTATGTTTGGGCAAGCTATCAGCGCAAAACTCATCCTGAACAAGCCCAGCAGCAACAAGCCCAACAAGCCCAACAATATCAACAACAGCCGCAAAACTACCAGCAGCAGGCAGGCGGCCAGTCTCAACCTCCTGGCAGCTATACCGAACAATCGGTGGACAATCAGCCGCCGCCAGATAACAACTTGAAGCCTGAAGATTGGCAACCTGCTATAGATGGCCAGCCGTGGACTGCTCCTATCTACAACGGCCAAAACCGCAATATCCAAACCATGCCCTACCCTGTTGCCTGCGTGCAAACCGATATAAGCTGCACCTGCTACACCGAACAGGCCACACCTTTGGAACTGCCTACCAAACAATGCCAAAACTACGTGAAGAACGGCATATACAATCCCTATAAGGCACGCCAGGAAACCGCCGATAACGTACCGCAAGGCAGCTACAGCGGCAGCAGCGGGGCAAGTGTGCTGACTTTGGACAGCTCTGCTAAACCAACCATGGCACATGCGGAAACTAAAGGGACAATGGGGCAATAGGTTTTAGGAAGGATGACAAGATGCAATGTGAATATCCGTTTATAAGGATTGAGATGGTTAATGGCTATTACTCGGTTGTTTTGTATTTGAGTGAGGATAGGCATTCGCCTATATCAATGACTTTTTTAGATTATGAGTTATCTAGGAAACTGGCGGAATCACAAGGGGCTTTGTTGGGGGTAAGGGTTTTAGACGGTTATTACAGGGATTTTTAATGGGTTCCTTTGTGTGTTTGGATTAGATGCCTGACGGAATTGACTGCTTGCAGTCGATTTCGGCAGGTATCCGCCAAGCGATAGCGCGGCAGGGGTGCTGCAAATAATGGGGCTGGTTGAAACGGCCGTTTCAAGTGGCCGCATGAACAGGCTACCTGAAAAGGTAGCCAAATCTGCCCGGATTGGTTAAGCTGACCTTTCGTTTAACTTGGTAATGAAAGGCCGCAGAATGAAATTAGGTAACGAACAAGTTCAGTTTAATCCGCATGATTCTTTTTCAAAGTGTGGATACGGTATTTATATGACGGCTTTCCCGGTGAAGGAAAATTTTCCGCAGGTTGCACCGGCTTTTATAGCTGATGGATTTGATTTTTTGAATGTACCTAATCAGCCGCATACGCAAAAATCATTGTTTCTCGGTTTGATGATGAGTAAGAACCAATTAGACGTATTGTGCGCAAATAGGCATTTGTTTGATAAGGAATTTAACCGTGCTTTGGATGAATTGCAGAAAGCTTATTGGGGGGCTGATATGGGCTAGTTTTTTATGTTTTTCATCTGCGATTTTTGCGGATGTTCCAGCATATCCGCCGCCAAGTTCTCCAATCCAAACTATTTCGCAGGCTCCTAATACATATCCGTTGAATTATAATGGTCGAACTATGACTATTCCGGGTATAGATGGGATTAGGAATGGTCAGCCTGTTACAGTTAATCAATTTTCTAGGGTTTCGGGCGGCTCAGGTGGTTTAACTGGTTATAAAACCAATCCCGTCAACCTTTACGACAATTACGGCAACGTTGCCCGCGGCCAGATCCAAACCCAAACCAACCTTGGCCAAACCTCAACTGTAGCTAAAGCCGGTGCCGCCTTGTATGGTGCTCAGGTTATCGGCAGCGCTGCCAAGCATCAGGGTCCGGCAGTAGGCGAAGCACTTGGCCGCGGCGATTACACCACAGCCGCCCAACGATCCTTTGAAGGCGTATTGCAAGGTATGCGCGATACTGGCGATAGTGTCCTATTCGGCGGCATCTCCGGCGTAGAATCCGCCATTAACG
>NZ_KV795546.1:0-1186 GCF_001809035.1 Eikenella sp. HMSC061C02 | reverse complement strand
CATGGCTAAGGAAAAATTTGAACGTAGCAAACCGCACGTAAACGTTGGCACCATCGGTCACGTTGACCATGGTAAGACCACGCTGACAGCAGCATTGACCACTATTTTGGCTGAAAAATTCGGCGGTCAAGCTAAAGCTTATGACCAGATTGACAATGCCCCGGAAGAAAAAGCCCGCGGTATTACCATTAACACCGCCCACGTAGAATACGAAACCGAGGCTCGTCACTACGCTCACGTAGACTGCCCCGGTCACGCCGACTACGTAAAAAACATGATTACCGGTGCTGCCCAGATGGACGGCGCTATCCTGGTGGTATCCGCTGCTGACGGCCCCATGCCGCAGACTCGCGAACACATCCTGTTGGCTCGTCAGGTAGGCGTACCCTACATCCTCGTATTCATGAACAAATGCGACATGGTAGACGATGCCGAATTGCTTGAGTTGGTTGAGATGGAAATCCGCGACCTGCTCTCTAGCTACGACTTCCCCGGCGACGACTGCCCGATCGTACAAGGTTCTGCCCTCAAAGCCCTCGAAGGCGATGCCGGCTACAAAGAAAAAATCTTCGAACTGGCTGCCGCTTTGGATAGCTACATCCCTACTCCGCAGCGTGCCGTAGACAAACCCTTCCTGCTGCCGATCGAAGACGTATTCTCCATCTCTGGTCGCGGTACCGTGGTAACCGGTCGTGTAGAACGCGGCATCATCAAAGTAGGCGAAGAGATCGAAATCGTTGGTCTGAAACCCACTCAGAAAACTACCTGTACCGGTGTGGAAATGTTCCGCAAACTGCTGGACGAAGGTCAGGCCGGTGACAACGTTGGCGTACTGCTGCGTGGTACCAAACGTGAAGAGGTTGAACGTGGTCAAGTGTTGGCCAAACCCGGTACAATCACTCCGCACACCAAATTTAAAGCCGAAGTATACGTATTGAGCAAGGAAGAGGGTGGTCGTCACACTCCATTCTTCGCCAACTACCGTCCGCAATTCTACTTCCGTACCACCGACGTAACCGGTGCTGTAGAGCTGGAGCCTGGTGTAGAAATGGTTATGCCTGGTGAGAACGTAACCATCACCGTAGAACTGATTGCTCCGATCGCTATGGAAGAAGGCTTGCGCTTTGCGATTCGCGAAGGTGGCCGTACGGTAGGTGCCGGTGTGGTGGCTTCCGTGATCGCTTAA
>NZ_KV795545.1:0-3777 GCF_001809035.1 Eikenella sp. HMSC061C02 | reverse complement strand
TTTGAATATTCCTGGTTATCTAGGACAGCCCCTAATTTTTTCTTTCCCGCCGATGATCTTGCTACAAGCTGCCGCTTTTACCAAGATGTGCTGGATTTGCCCGTTAAATTCGACTTTTCTGAAAACGGCATGGTGGCTTTTCGGGTAGGTAACGAAGAAGCCGCCATCATCCTCAAAGAACGGAAAAAATTCCCCGATATGGCTCCTACTTTGTGGATTGAAGTGGAAGATGTGCGGGCAAAATATGCCGTATTGCAGGGTAGGAATATCCGTTTCCTAAGCGAGCCATTCCGTATCCGTACCGGATGGGCAGTGGAATTTGTCGATCCGTCCAGCAATCGGTTGGGGTTGGTTGATTATCAGGAGTAAACGCAAATTAGAGCGTTCATGGAACCGAAAAGAATATGAGCAGCTAGCGCATAGATAAAGGCTACCTGAAAGTGCCGACAAGCATTTTCAGGTAGCCTTTTGTATGGTAGGCAGTAGTTGAGTTGGTGGTTGTTAGCCAGTCTTTTTATCGACTCGACCACTCAATCTCAAGCCGGCTTTGTTTTAAAGCCAAGCTGCGTCCACGCGAATACTGCCAGCGCAGCAACGGCAAGGGTAGCGCCTACCCAGCCTAGTGCGCCCAACCCCCAGTGGCGCGAGATGATGCCGCCTAAGAGCGCGCCGCCGCCGATGCCGATGTTGTAGCTGCCCGAGTAAATCGCATTGGCCACATCGGTGGCATCCGGCGCATAGCGGATCACGTGTGCAACCATGCTCAAGCCCAGCACACCGATACCGATGCCCCAGACCAGCGAGAGCGCAAACATCGCCGCCGTACTGTCGCCTAAAGGCTTAAACAGCAGTAATGACACCAGCAGCAGCACCGCCGAGCCAATCAGGGTGGGGTTGGGGTGTTTCGGGTAGAAGCGCGAATACAGCCAGCTGGCCGCCATACCAGACAAACCGAACACCAGCAACAGCGCCGTGGCCGTATCCGGCGGCATATGGGTGATTTCCAGCACATAAGGCTCGATGTAGCTATAGGCCGTGAAATGCGCGCTCACAATTAGCACCGCCATCGCATACATCCCCAACAGGCGTGGGCGTTTGGCCAACAGCGGCAAGCTTTTGAGCGAACCCGCGTTTTTGCTTTCCAGGTGCGGCAGGATTTTGGCCAACAGCACCATCACGCCCAAGGCCAGCACGCCGATCAGTGCGAAGGTAAACCGCCAGCCCAGCCACTGCCCCACCAGCCGCCCCAGTGGCAAGCCCAACACCGTGGCCATGGAAGTGCCCAACGACATCCAGCCCAAAGCCTGCTGCCGCCTGCCCGCCGGCGCCAGGCGCATCACCAGCGAGGCGGTAATGGCCCAAAACAGCGCATGGGTAAAGGCAATCAGCACACGCGAAGCCAGGAGCACGGGAAAGCTCCAAGCCACGGCAGACAGTCCATGCCCGGCCACAAACACAACAAACAACGCAAGCAGCAGCCTGCGCCGCTCCGCATTGGCCACCAGCAGCATCAGCGGCAGCGAAGCCAGCGACACCACCCAGGCATACACGGTAATCATGATGCCCGTGTCGGCGGCAGACATATTAAAGCCCTTGCCGATGTCGGTAAGCATGGCGATGGGGATGAATTCGGTGGTGCATACCACAAAAGCGGCCACCGACATGGCAAACACGCGCAGATAGGCCAGCAAGATGGGGGCGTGGGGGTGATGTTTGAGCATAGCGTAGATGACAAGCGAAGTAAGGTTTTCAGGTAGCCTTTACCGGCTGGGGAACGGGATAATTTGCTATCAGATAAACCTCTTCGGCACGGCAAGTTTCATATATCGGGTAAGCGGATTAAATGGTTGATCTTACCTTTGCATGAGAGTGAGACAGACTAGCATCTCATCGGATTATCTGGTTGATGCTTCACCTACTGCTGGTGCATGTTTCCTTCGCTAATTCCAGCAAGAACCCCACACGCCTCAACTTCCCGGTCATCGTTGCAACTCGCTCTCAGTGAAACGAGTTGTTTCTCAAGCGTTTGCAGAGCGGTTATCTGCGACCGCACATGAGAGATGTGATCATCGAGCAAGGCGTTGACGGCGGTACAAGGCTGATGAGGGTCGTCCTGATAGCTCTGTAGTTCGTGAATCTCAGCCAGTGACAGGCCCAGGATTCTGCAGCGACGGATGAAGGCCAGCCCCTCACCATGCTTCTCGGTATAGACACGGTAACCGTTGTCCTGCCGATCAGGCGGCGGCAATAAGCCCTGCTGTTCATAGAAGCGGATCGTCTGTGTTTCGACCCCTACCAACCGCGCCAACTGACCAATGCGCATCAGCCTCCTCCCCAACGGATTCTTTACTCTATTGACCTTATAGTAGCTTTATAGTTTAAAATGGTACCACAACATTGTTCAAGTGGATGTAGTATCATGAGCAAATCCTGTGGTGGCGCCTGTGGCGGTGATGCAACGTCCGCAGCGGATACCGATATACAGGCCTCCTCCGAGGCGCCAGGGAGATGGGTCAGTGTTTATGCCGTGCCGAAGATGGACTGTCCATCAGAAGAACGAATGATTCGCCTAGCCCTGAACGGCTTTGAGGAGATTCGGGCGCTGTCCTTCGACTTGTCGAACCGCCGGCTGAAGGTCGTGCATGACGGCGAGGTCGAGCCCGTCACCTCGAAACTGAAGACCTTGGGGCTAGGCGCCTCGCTTCAGGAAACCGTCGCTGCAAATCCGGAGACCATCAAGGCCGCCGAGTTTTCGGCAGCTTCTGCTAAGCAAGAATCCGGGACCCTGCGCTGGTTGCTCGGCATCAATGCACTTCTGTTCGTGGTGGAAATGACTGCCGGTCTGATCGCCCGGTCCACCGGCCTGATTGGAGAATCCCTGGACAATTTTGCCGATGCGGCGGTGTACGGGCTTGCCCTTTATGCGGTTGGACATAGCGTGAAAATGCAGGTACGTGCCGCGCATCTTGCTGGTGTACTGCAACTGATCTTGGCTGTGGGCGTGCTCGTAGAGGTGGTGAGACGCTTTGTATTCGGTAGTGAGCCTGAATCGCTGGTGATGATGGCTATCGCATTCGTCGCATTGATTGCCAATACCAGTTGTCTGCTGCTCATATCCAAACATCGGGAAGGCGGGGCGCACATGAAGGCAAGCTGGATATTCTCGGCCAACGACGTGGTGATCAACCTGGGGGTCATCACCGCCGGCGCCCTGGTCGCGTGGACCGGTTCCAATTATCCGGATCTGATTATCGGCACCATCGCGGGGGGCATTGTACTTAACGGTGCCAGACGCATTTTGGCGTTGAAGGGTTAAATAATGCTCATTATTGGCAAAAAGCTCTCGCCGTATGCCCTATTGTCCATATCGGGCCTGCTGGCAGCGTCTGATCAGGCTGTAAAGTGGCTGGTGCAGCAATCAATGGCCTATGGCGAGTATGTTTCGGTGACCCCGTTCTTTAACTGGGTGCACCTATGGAACACCGGTGCCGCATTCAGTCTTTTTGCGAATGGTGGAGGCTGGCAGCGCTACTTTTTTATCGGAATCGCGGTAGTGGTCTCGATTTTTCTGATCAAGCTGATCCTTGAAAATCGTCATAAAGGAGAAGCCATCGCTTACAGTCTTATCCTCGGTGGCGCCATGGGCAACCTGATTGACCGGGTCTTTCGCGGCTATGTTGTGGATTCCTTTGATTTCTATTGGCGAGACTGGCATTGGCCGGCCTTCAACCTGGCTGATATTGCAAGGGGCTTAGGAAGCAAAATTTATTTTAAAGG
>NZ_KV795544.1:0-18310 GCF_001809035.1 Eikenella sp. HMSC061C02 | reverse complement strand
AGGGTAACATATCTGCTAATCTAGTACAGCCCCTTTTCTAAACATAGCTCACTCCTTGATTGCTATATTTAAGGCTACCTGAAAAAACCAAATTGGTTTTCAGGTAGCCTTTATTCAGCCAAACGGCCTTACACCACGATATTCACCAGCCGTTTCGGCACGACGATGATTTTCTTCGGTGCTTTGCCTTCCATGAACTTCTGCGCGCCGGCGGTGGCGAGGGCGGCAGCTTCGATGGTGGCTTTGTCAGCCTCGGCAGGAACAGTGATTTTATCGCGCAGTTTGCCGTTTACCTGCACCATCATCTCCATCTCGGTTTGCACCAGCGCGGCGGGATCAGCTTTCGGCCAGGGCTGCTGCCACACATTGCCACCCTCACGCAGCTGCTCCCACAGGTTTTCGCAAATATGCGGCACGATGGGCCACAGCAAAAGCAGTACGGTTTCAAGGGTCTCCTGCGCCACTTCGCGGCCGTGTGCTTCGGCGAATGCGCCGTTTTTGGCGGTGGCATCATACTGGTTCAGCAGTTCCATCACAGCGGCGATGGCGGTGTTGAACTGCTGGCGGCGGTCGTAGTCGTCCGTTACTTTGGCGATGGTGCTGTGCAGCTTGAAGCGCAACTCTTTCAGGCTACCTGAAAGTGAATTGTGGCTACCTGCAAACACTGCGGCCGTGCCGCCCTGTTTGAACTCATACACGGTGCGCCACAGGCGGCGCAGGAAGCGGTGCGCGCCTTCCACGCCTGCATCCGACCATTCCAGCGACTGTTCGGGCGGGCTGGCGAACATCATAAACAGGCGGGCGGTGTCCGCGCCGTAAGCATCAATGATTTGCTGCGGGTCCACGCCGTTGTTTTTGGATTTGGACATTTTTTCCACACCGCCGATGACCACGGGCTGCCCGTCCGCCTCCAACACGGCGGATACGGGGCGGCCTTTGTCGTCGGTCTGCACGCGTACTTCGGCGGGGTTGAACCAGGTTTTTTTGCCGTCCGCGCTTTCGCGGTAATACGTCGCCGCCAGCACCATGCCCTGTGTGAGCAGTTGTTTGAACGGCTCGCGCACGGACACGATGCCTTCATCATTCATCAGTTTGGTGAAGAAACGGGCGTACAAAAGGTGCAGAATCGCGTGTTCGATACCGCCGATATACTGGTCGGCCTGCCCCCAATACGCGGCGGCTTCGGGCGCGACCATGTGCGCGTCGTCGCGCGGCGACATATAGCGGAACTGGTACCAGCTCGATTCGACAAACGTGTCCATGGTGTCGGTTTCGCGCTTGGCCGCGCCGCCGCATTTCGGACATTTTGTCTCGTAAAATTCGGGCATTTTGGCCAGCGGCGAACCTGCGCCGTCGGGCACGACGTTTTCAGGCAGCACCACGGGCAAATCTTGTTCGGGCACGGGCACGTCGCCGCAGGTATCGCAATGGATAATCGGCACGGGGCAGCCCCAATAGCGTTGGCGCGAAATGCCCCAGTCGCGCAGGCGGTATTGCGTTTTCGGCTCGCCCGCAGAAGCAGCCTGCAACTTGGTGGCAATGGCATCGAAGGCTACCTGAAAACTCAAACCGTTGAATTCGTTGCTGTTTACCAGCACGCCGTTTTCCTTGTCGGCATACCAATCCTGCCATTGCGCCGCGTCAAACGGCTGCCCGTCCACGCTAATCACTTGTTTTATCGGCAGATGGTATTGTTTGGCAAAGGCGAAATCGCGCTCATCGTGCGCGGGAACAGCCATCACCGCGCCGTCGCCGTAGCCCCACAGCACATAGTTCGCCACCCACACTTCCAGCCGCTCGCCGTTGAGCGGGTTAATGACGAAGCGGCCGGTGGGCATGCCTTTTTTCTCCATGGTCGCCATGTCGGCTTCCGCCACGCTGCCCGCCTTGCATTCGGCGATGAACGCTTGCAGTGCAGACTGCTTTTCGGCTGCGGCGGCGGCCAGCGGATGCTCGGCGGCCACGGCCACATACGTCGCGCCCATCAGCGTGTCGGGGCGGGTGGTGTACACCTGCACAAACTCGCGGTGGCTTTCAGGCAGCCCTTCGCAGCTGTCGGCGGCTACCTGAAAACGTACGGTCATGCCGCGCGATTTGCCAATCCAGTTGCGCTGCATGGTTTTCACCTGTTCCGGCCAGTCCAAACCGTCCAAATCCGCCAGCAATTGCTCGGCGTAATCGGTGATTTTGAAGTAGTACATCGGGATTTCGCGCTTCTCCACCAGCGCGCCGGAACGCCAGCCGCGTCCGTCAATCACCTGTTCGTTCGCCAGCACGGTTTGATCAACCGGGTCCCAGTTCACCGTGCCTAGTTTCTTGTACACAATGCCTTTTTCAAACAGCTTGGTAAACAGCAACTGCTCCCAGCGGTAGTATTCCGGGCGGCAGGTGGCGATTTCGCGCTCCCAATCCAGCGCAAAGCCCAGGCTCTGCAACTGCTTGCGCATATAGGCAATGTTTTCATACGTCCATTTGGACGGCGCAACTTGGTGGTTAATCGCCGCATTTTCGGCGGGCATGCCGAACGCGTCCCAACCCATCGGCTGCAACACGTTGAACCCCTGCATTTTTTTGAAGCGGCTGCGCACGTCGCCGATGGTGTAGTTGCGCACATGCCCCATGTGCAGCTTGCCGCTGGGATAGGGAAACATGGAGAGGCAGTAGAATTTGGGTTTGCTACTGTCTTCTTGAACGTTGAAAACGCGGTGTGCCGCCCATTTTTCGCGGGCAGCGGGCTCGGTGAGAGAGGGTTGGTAGTGTTCTTGCATGATGAGGTTTTGCCGATGATTTTCGGATAGATTGGAAAGCTGCGAATTATAAGCCAGCAGCGGGGGCTACGCCAAACAAGATAGCAGTAGGAAAAATAATCGGGCAGCTGTTGCTTGAAACAGCTGCCCGTGGCAATTTAGTGATTCTAACCAGAATACAGATTGAAATAAGCTGGCCACATTTCTCCGTGGGCAGAGGCTACCTGAAAGCACCAGCCTGAATAAACTGAATCCATCGCTGTGGCTAGCCGATATAAACAAACTCTCCAGCCCGCATAAAAAAAAGCCATCAATACCAAGGGAGGAAGTATTGATGGCCAACTTGCGGGAAAACGTCTACTTACTATCCATGCTGCCTACCAAGAAGCAGCACAGATGCGGCGCATTATATAGAACACTTTTTACCTTGTCGCCACTTATTGTCGTTATTTACCCAAATACGGCAATCTGCTGCGATTAAATTGCATAAAAACACACTTTACCAACAATCCAGCTACGTACTTTACCTAAGATTAACACCAGTATTTAAACAATATTTTTTAACACTTCTTCACTTTTAGTTTGCTTATGCTGTTCAATGTTATGCTATTTCAAGTGTTGCATTTTTGTCATCATCTGCTGTATTCATCTTTTTAACGGCTTGCCGCACCTTCTCTGGATCGCTTAGGCGCAGCAGCTTTTTCACCTGCGCCGCCAGTTCCCCTGCATAGCTTTGAATGATTACATTCTTCACAGCCAAAAGATTGCTGGCATTCATGGAGAAGCGACGCAAGCCCAAGCCGAGCAGTAGGCGGGTAAAATGTAAATCGCCGGCCATCTCGCCGCATACCGACACCGGCTTGCCCATGCGTTTGGCAGTGCTGAAAATATGGTGCAGCAGTTTTAACACAGCCGGATGGGCGGGCTGGTAGAGATAGCTCACGCTGTCGTCGCCGCGGTCTACTGATAAGGTGTATTGAATCAAATCGTTGGTACCCACCGAGATAAAATCCAAGTGTTGCAGGATATGGCCCACTGTGAGCGCGGCGGAGGGGATTTCAATCATCGCGCCCACCTGCACTTCGCCATATTCCGTGCCGCGTTCATCCAGCTGTTTACGGGCAACGACCAAATGATTGATACATTGTCTCACTTCGTCCACCGAAGTAATCATCGGCCACATGATTTTCACCGGCCCGTGTGCCGCTGCACGCAAAATTGCGCGCATTTGGGTGCGGAACATCGTTGGCTCGGCCAAGCATAAACGGATACCGGTCATGCCCAGCGCGGGATTGAGCGCATGGCCTTCACCAAACCAGCGCGGATTCTTATCTACGCCCAAATCCACAGTACGCACGGTGAGCGGCTTGCCTTTGAGCTTTTTCACAATGCCGGCATACACGCGGTATTGCTCGTCTTCATCAGGCAGATTATCGCGGTTGAGAAACAAAAACTCGCTACGGAACAGCCCCACGCCGTCGGCAGAGAGGCGGTGCATCAGGCGTACATCCTGTGCGGATTCGATATTGGCCAACAACTCGATGTCTGCGCCGTCTTTGGTGGTGGCGGTGATGTCTTTGAGCTTGTTGAGCAGGCGGCGTTGGCTGCGGTATACGCGGTCGCGCTTGCGGTATTCGCTGAGGATTAAATCGTCGGGGTTGATAATCAGCACGCCGCTGATGCCGTCCACGATAATCCAGTCGTCTTGGCTGATGAGTTCGCGTGCGTTGTAGAGCCCGATCACGGAAGGAATATCCAGACTGCGCCCCAAAATGGCGGTGTGGCTGGTGGGGCCGCCGGCATCGGTGGCGAAGCCGGCAATATGGTGTTCTTTAAAATATACTGCGTCGGCAGGCGACAAATCGTGGGCAATCAGGATGATGTCGTCGTCTAACTCGCCTTCTTCGGGCATGAAATCGGTGTTCTGCCCCATCAGGTTTTGGTAAATCCGCTCGGCTACCTGAAGCATATCCTGCTTGCGTTCGCGCAGGTATTCATCTTCAATCGCATCAAACTGCTCGGCTAGCTTGTCAGTTTGCAGCTTCAGCGCCCATTCGGCATTGATGGCCTGCGCACGCAAAATATCAATCGGCTCGCGGGAAAGCGTAACGTCGGTCAAAAGCATCAGGTGCAACGAAATAAACGCGCCCAATTCGGTTGGCGCATTTTCCGGAATGGCGCTGCGCAGCTGCTCCAGTTGGCGGCGCGTGGCCTTGATGGCGGCATCGAAACGTTCGGCTTCCGCATCAATTTCTTCCGGCGCCAAATCCAGCTGCGGCACTTCCTCCATGCCGCGCACCACCAAATGTGCCCGCCCGATGGCAATCCCGCCGCCTGCTGCAAATCCGTGCAACACCACGCTCATATTTATTCGCCTTCGTCAAAATAATTGTTGATTAAAGCCACCAGCGCCTGCATGGCCGCCTGTTCGTCGGCGCCTTCGGTTTCAATTTCAATCACCGAGCCCTTGGCTGCCGCCAGCATCATCAAGCCCATGATGCTTTTGCCGTTTACGCACCTGCCGTTGCGGCACACCCGTACTTCCGCCGCAAACGCGCCTGCGGTTTGCGTAAACTTGCTCGACGCACGCGCGTGCAGTCCCAGTTTATTGATAATCTCCACTTCCTGTTTCAGCATACGCCCTGCTCCTCTTCCGGCAGCAACAGCATAATCCCCGCCAAGGCCGATTGGCGCACCGATTCGGCCAGCGCCAGCAAATCATCGGCCTTTTCCGCCTCCTGTACCGCCTTCACCATCATCGGCGCATTCAGCCCGGTGAGCATCACCATGCGGTGGTGCGACAGTAACCGGCGGCCGATATTGCACGGCGTGGCGCCAAACACATCGGCCAAAAGCAAAATGCCGTCGGCAAACGCCAAACACTCCGCTGCTGCTTGGGCTCGTGCGGCAGCCGCATCCACATCATCATCCGGGTTCACGCCCACAATCGCCAAATGCGCCGGCATCTGACCGAAAAAATGCCGGGCCAGCTTGGTGTATGACTCGCCCAGCGTTTCATGCGTGATAATCATCAAACCAATCATGTTTCTCATTCCATTGCAAAATTCTTTTCAGGTAGCCTTTAAGCAGGAAAACAGGCTGAGGCTACCTGAAAGTGTTTAATCGGCCATTTTCCGTTTTCAGATAGCCTTTGGCAACAGGCGGGCAGCAAGCAGATGCGTCAACGCCATCCTCCGGCAATCACAAAATTTCAGGTAGCCTCTGCTGGGCAATAGGCTACCTGAAAACTCTAACTCAACCAATAATACACATACAGCCCGAAAATGCTAAACAGCACCACCAGCGCACAGCCCAACTTCGCTACCACGCCCGCCACAAAGCCCAAGAGCGTGCCCAGCCCCACTTTGCCGGCGGCCCACAAACTGCGTTGCGCCGCAAACTCCCCCACTGCCGCACCAATCAGCGGACCCAACACCATGCCCGGCAGCGCAAAAAACAGCCCGACAACACCGCCTGCCAGCGAACCCCACAGCGCCTGTTTGCTCGCTCCGGTAAATTTCGCCCCCAACAACCCCGCCACATAATCCAGCGTCCAGGCCAGCGCCATAATCAGCCCCAACACCGTCAGCGCCGTGGTGCCGATCACCTCGTAATCCTGGCTGTAGGCCAAGAGCCAAGTACCCGCAAACATCAGCGGCATCCCCGGCAGCAGCGGGTGTATCGAGCCCGCCAAACCCGCCAACAGCAACACCAACGCCAAAATAATCAGCAAAACCGTCATCGTAAATTCCTTTATCAAACAAGGCGGGCAAATTCCCACACGCTCAACCAAATAAGGCCGCCGCCGCCAATTTAAAGCCTGGGCGCTTTTGCCCATCTGCCGCCCAAGGTATAATGCCGCCCCAAACATTGGCTGCCGTTTGCGGCACAGCCTTTCCATTTTCAGGTAGCCTGCCAGCGGCAGCCTGCCCCCACCACCCCAATCGGAGAAATATGAATCCCGTCCTCAACACCGCCGTCAAAGCCGCCCGCCGCGCCGGCGACATGATGCTGCGTGCTGCCAACAACTTGCCCGCAGTTAAAATCGACAGCAAAGCCTTCAACGACTTCGTTTCCGATATAGACCGCACCGCCGAAGAAATCATCCGCGAAATCCTGCAGGAAGCCTATCCCCAGCACAAAATCACCGCCGAAGAAGGCGGCAGCAGCGGCCCCGAAAAAGCCGAATACGAATGGATTATCGACCCGCTCGACGGCACCACCAACTACCTGCACGGCCATCCCCAATACGCCATCAGCATGGCTCTGCTGCACAAAGGCGTATTGCAGGAAGCCCTCGTGTATGCCCCCGAGCGCAACGACCTCTACCTCGCCTCACGTGGTGAAGGTGCCCTGCTCAACGACCGCCGCATCCGCGTATCCAGCCGCATCGAGCTCAACCGCTGCCTGATTGGTACCGGCTTCCCCGTGGTAGATCAAAGCATGATGGAACGCTACCTGAACATCCTGCGCGACTTCCTCGCCAAAACCGCCGGCGCCCGCCGCGAAGGCGCCGCCTCGCTCGATTTGTGCGCCGTAGCCTGCGGCCGCTTCGACGGCTTCTTCGAATTCAACCTCAAACCCTGGGACATCGCCGCCGGCGCACTGATCGTACAAGAAGCGGGCGGCATCGTAACCGATATGCGCGGTAACGAAGGCTGGCTCGAAAGCGGCAACATCGTGGCCGCCCAACCAAAAGTGCTGGCACAAATGCTGCAAACCATCGCCCCACATTTGGCTGCCTGATACGCCCGCACGGCATAAAGGCTACCTGAAAGCACAGCGTCAACGAAATTCAAACACGCGCTATGTTTTCAGGTAGCCTTTTCCCATTTCCCATCCCCATGCTTACTCAGCCTCCACATAATACCCCAGCCGATTCTCCCTTACCTTCACCCGCACCGTCTGCCCGATCATCTCCTGCGGCGCATTCCGCAAAAAACCGTATTCCACATCAAACTGCGTACCGTTCTCCAGCTCCAGCACCCACGTATTGAACCCACTCCGGCTTCCCCGTGTTTCCAACAACCGGGCTTGCACTAAAACTGGCGGCATCGGCAGCAATGTGGCCAGCACGATGCCGTTTACCGCCACCCGCGTCATCACGCAAGCCAGCAACACGCCCCACATCACGCGCGACATCTTAGATTTAAACTTATTATCTGCACCCGCAGCACCCTGCCCTCCGCTCGCCGGCCAGCGCAGCAGCCAACGCACGCAGCACACCGCCAGCGGCACAAACACAATGATGCCCAGCCGCGAAGCATCTGCCTTCCACACCAGCGGCCGGGTAAGCAGCAAAAGCGATCCCAGCAACACCGCCACCACCAATGCCAACTTATTCCACGGCTCCCATTCATCCGGTTCAAACCAAGCCATTTTGCTTCTTCCTATTCAGTTCACAGGCTACCTGAAACTTAATCCACCACAGCTTTCAGGTAGCCTCCCATTTATTACGCTACTCCGCCGAAATACCCCCGCACCAAATCCAGTACATTCTCCAACAGCGGGTCGTGCTGCCCCTCATGCCAGGCCAGGGTCACGCTGGTGATTTGGATATCGTCGTTCAGCGGCCGCAACACGGCGTTATCGGGCAGGTAGCGTTCGGAAGACACCGGCACCAATGCCACGCCCTGCTCGCAACCGGCAAAGGCTACCTGTAAGGCGATAGAGCGCACTTCGTGCAGGATATTGGGCACAAAGCCGGCGCGTTGGCAGGCGGCAAGCAGGGCGTCGAAGGAATCGGGGCTGACTGCGCGCTCAAACATCACAAAGCCTTCGCAAGCCAGGTCTTTTAAATCTATCGACTCGCGCTCGGCAAAGGGATGGCTTTTCGGCAATACCACGGCCAGCGGCTCGCGGCGCAGGGTGTGCAGGCGGATGGTGCTGTCCCATGGGATTTCCAGGCGGGCGAAGGCGAGGTCGATGTCGCCCGCCTGCAGCAGCGGCTCGGCGTCGCCGCTGTCGATTTCGCGCACCCGCACAGTGAGCGTGGGATAGTGCCGGTGGATGTGTTCGATGAGCGGCGGCACCACTTCCAACAGCGCCACGGTAATCGCGCCAATATGCAGAATGCCGCTGTGGCCGGCGGCGATTTCCTGCACGGTGGTTTGCAGCCGCTGCATCTGCTCGGCAAATTTGCGCACGGCGGGCAAGATGGAATAGCCGGCGGCGGTGAGTTTGGTGCCGCGCCGCGAGCGTTCAAACAGCACCATACCCAAGGCCTGCTCGAGCTGTTTGATATGTTCGGTGAGCGGCGGCTGCGACATATTCAGCCGCTCGGCGGCACGCCCGAAATGTTCTTCTTCGGCCACGGCAAGAAACATCCACAAATGGCGAATGAGGCGGAAATTTATCATCTGCTTTCCCTATCACAGGCTTCCTTAAGCAGTATTTTATATATCAAGAAACCGGTTGTATAGTATGGCTACCTGAGTATTTGGGAGTATGTAAATGTTCGGTATTATTAATTTTTCTGCTTATTTGCTCGCCGTGTTGCTGCTGGTGTTGCTGCCCGGGCCGAATATGATTTACTGCTTATCAGTGGCCGGGCAATACGGCACCAAAACAGGCTGGAGCGCCTTCGCCGGTATCTTTGTCGGCAATGGTGTGTTGATTGTGGCTTCCACTTTCGGCGCCAGCGCCCTGCTGCAAACCTATCCTTCTTTATTTAACGCGCTACAACTGGCCGGCGGCGCATACTTGGCTTATTTGGGCATTATGCTGCTGCGTGAAGGCTGGCTCAAATTGCATCATGCCGCTGCTGCCAAAGCCGAGGGGCATGCTGCCGAGGGCACCTTGCTGCAAGTGTTCCGCAAATCGCTCACCATTTCATTGCTCAATCCGCAAAGTTTGCTGTTCTTCCCGGCCATCATGGTGCAGTTTGTCGATATCCGCTACGAACACCCACACCTGAGCTTCCTGCTCTTGGGCGGCACCTTCCAGCTGTGCAGCCTGCTGTGCATGGGCACGCTGATCCTGATGGCGAACTCAGTCGGGCGCGTGGGCACCAAATACAGCCGTGTGGCTGCATTCGGTAAAAGCGGTGCCGGTGCCCTGTTTATCTTCTTCGCAGCCAAACTGTGGCTGGCCACCGCCATCGTCTAAACTCAACCCTCAATTGCTGCTTTAGGCTACCTGAAAATAATTGGCCGCACTCCGCACCAAACTCCTATCCGCAACAGCCACAATTTTTCAGGTAGCCTTTTTTTGCGGGCAGCAGATACCGCTTCTGCAATTTTCAGGTAGCCTGTCTTTCACACAAAGAGGCTACCTGAACACTATCTGCCCAACTCTTTTTTCCAATACCGACTATTTTTCAGCCAGCCTTCTCCCTGCCAAGGCTACCTGAAAATCTGCCAGGGTCTATTGACAGCTATTTTTCCAAGCAGATTTTTGCCCCCAAGGCGGCAGATTCAAGGCGGAAACCGCAGTAAGGTTGGGCACCTTGCGAGGACTTCCAACGCGGAGGATGCCGCCTTTGGGGTAAAAAGACGCGGAAACCAGCAGTTGTCAACAGCCCCTAAGCTATTGCCGCCAATCCGCTTTAGGCTATAATCGCCGTTTTTCATCATCTTCCGGTTTCCTTTTGAAATTCGCCACCCGCCTTCGCCGCGCGCGCCGCTACCGGCCCTATCAGCCGAAGGCGGTGATGCCGGCACACTATATTTCTTGCCACTCCTGCGGGCTTGAGCTGCGCCTGCCGCCGCTCAAGCCGGGGAAAGCGGCATTTTGCCCGCGCTGCGGCCATCCGCTGGCGCGGGTGGAAGCCAACCCGTTTCTGCTGCCGCCGGCGCTGGCCTTGGCCTCGCTGATTATGCTGGCAGTGGTGTTTTCCGGGTTGTATATGCATGTCACGGTGTTGGGCTTAGAGGTACCGCTCACCATGCCGGAAATGATGAAGGTGCTAATTTTGCAGAAATCCGGCTTCTTGGCCGAGGTGATGTTTGTGCTCACTTTCGGCGCGCCGTTTTTCTTCTGCCTGCTGTGTCTGTATGTGTATGGCGGGCTGTTGCGGGGCAAGCCGCCGCCGGGTGTACTACGTGCCACGCGCTGGCTGGTGCGGCTGCGCGGCTGGATGATGGGAGATGGGTTTTTTATTTCTACGCTGGTGGCCTATATCAAGCTGGGCAAAGTGGCGGAAGTGCATTTCGGGCCGGCGTTTTATTTGATGTTTGTGCTGTCCGTGCTGCTTATCCGCACTGCACTTTCCGTGCCGGAGCATTGGGTGTATTACCAAATCCGGCGGCTGCGCGGGGATAAAGATTTGGTGCGGCCTGAGGGCGGCTCGGTGTTTTGCGGCAAGTGTTTGTTTGAGCGGCCTGCACACGAAACCGAATGCGAAATTTGCGGCTCGGGGCTGCATAAGCGTCGGCCAAACAGCCTAGGCTTGAGCTTGGCGCTGCTGATTACTTCTGTGATTTTGCTGCTGCCGGCCAATCTGATGACGATTATGGTGTCGTCCAACCCCACCGTTATCGAACGCAGCACGATTTTCAGCGGCATTCAGTTTATGTGGCGCGACGGCGACCACTACATCGCCATGATTATTTTCAGCGCGAGCATTATGGTGCCGTGGCTGAAGATTATCGCCATGGGCGTGCTGCTGTATGCGGCGAAGTTCGGCACCAAGATGGCGCCGCAGAAGCTTGCCAAGCTGTATTTGATTACGGAATCCATCGGGCGCTGGTCGATGATCGATATTTTCGTCATCATCATGCTGATGTCCACTTTCCGCACGCACATGGCGCGGGTGGTGCCCGGGCCGGCGGCGCTGTATTTCTGCCTAGTGGTGCTGCTCACCATGCTTTCGGCGCATTTTTTCGACCCGCGCCTGATATGGGACAAGGCTACCCAGCACAACAAGAAGGCTACCTGAAACCATTAATGGCTGCCCGAACCGTTTTCAGGTAGCCTCAACGCAGCATAGGCTACCTGAAACCTCTTTTATAAAACGCAAAATCACACAATGAATAAACATTCTTCCACACGCGAGCCACAGGCACAAATCCGCCGCAACCGCAGTTTTTCCTTTATGGTGTGGCTGATTCCGCTCATCGCCCTCCTCACCGGCGGCTGGCTGCTGTTCGACCACATCCGCAACACCGGCCCGGAAATCACGCTATATATGAGCAATGCCGAAGGCATTGAAGTGAACAACACCGTGATTAAGGTATTGGATGTAGACGTGGGCCGCGTTACCGCCATCCATCTGCGTCCCGGCCAGGAAGGAGTGGCGCTCACCGCCCAGCTCACCGGCGAAGCGAAAGACATGATCCGCAAAGACAGCCAATTTTGGATGGTGAAACCGCGCGTGGATCAAAGTGGCATCACCGGCTTGAGCACGCTCGTGTCCGGCTCGTATATCGCCCTGATGCCCGGCAAAAGCCCGGAAGAAGCACGCGAATTTACCGTAGCCGATGTGCCGCCCGTATCTGCCTTCGCCCAAGGCGGCCTGCGGTTGCGCTTAAAAGGCGGCAGCGGCAAAATTCTTAGCAGCGGCAGCCCGGTGATGTACCGCGACATCGTGGTGGGCATCGTGGAGGGAGCAAAATTCGACCCCGTGTCCAAAACCACCGACTACCAAATCTTCATCGGCAGCCCCAACGACAAACTCATCGGCAACAATGTGCGCTTCTGGCTGCAAAGCGGCCTCAAAATCGAGCTCGGCGGCAGCGGCCTCAAAGTGGACACCCCTTCCCTGCCCGCTCTGATTTCCGGCGCCATCGCCTTCGACGACCCGCCCGACGGCAACAAAGGCGGCCAGGTGGCCAACAACGCCCTCTTCCCCCTCTACGACAGCCGTGCCGACGTGGACAACCAAGCCGACACGCGCTCGCTGTATTACGTGGTTTTCTTCAAACAAAGCGTGCGCGGCCTGGCTGCCGGCGCGCCCGTGGAATACAAAGGCATCCCCATCGGCACGGTAACCGACGTGCCCTATTTCAGCCGAAACGACAGCCTCAACCTGTTCGACAACGGCTGGATTCCCGTGCGTATCCGCATCGATCCCTCCCGCCTCGAAATCAACGCCGACAGCCAAAGCAAAGAAGCCTGGGCCGACCAAATCAGCCGCGCCCTCAACAAAGGCCTCAGCGCCACCCTGTCCAGCAACAACCTGCTCACCGGCTCCCTGTTTGTCGAGCTTTCCGAAGCCCCCGGCCAAAGCGTGCTCAAACCCGCCGCCAGCTATCAGGGCAACACCGTCATCGCCAGCCGTAACGGCGGCAGCCTGGGCGATTTGCAGCAGCAAGTATCCACCCTGCTCGACAAATTCAACCGCCTACCGCTGGATAAAACCGTGCGCGAACTCAACGGCAGCCTAACCGAGCTGAAAGGCACGCTCGCCCAGGCCAACCGCCTGCTCGGCCAGCCGCAAACCCAGCAGCTGCCCGGCGAGCTCAACCGCACCCTGGCCGAACTGCGCACTACCCTGCAGGGCGTATCCCCGCAATCGCCCGTGTATGGCGACGTGCAGAAAACCCTGCGCAGCATCGACCGCACCCTGCAGCAGGCCGCGCCCGTGCTGAACACCCTCAAAGAGCAGCCCAACGCCCTGATTTTCAACTCTTCCGCCACCGACCCCACCCCGAAAGGAAGCCGCTGATGTCCTTATTTGCCAAACTGTCCGCCGCCGCCACGGCCCTGCTGCTGGCCGCCTGCGCCTCCGCCCCCGCCGCCCAGTATTTCAGCCTGCCCGACAGCGCCTTTGTGCCGCCTGCCGGCCAAAGCAGCGGCCAAACCGCCGTGCAAATCATCCTGGCCGAGCCGCTCGGTCAAGGCGGCCTCGTTTACCAAACCGACGCCCACCGCCTCAACTTCGCCCGCCACCACCTGTGGGCCGCTCCGCTGGATCAAAGCCTGGCCGCCGCCTTCAGCAACCGGCTCAACCGCCGCGGCAGCGCCCGCTTCGTGCCCTACGGCCGCGGTAACGGCCTGCCCGTGCTCAAGATTTACATCGAGCAATTCCAAGGCAGCTTCCAAGGCCACACCCTCGTGAGCGGCTATGCCCAATGGCCGAACGGCCGAACCACCCCATTCAATATCCAAACCCCGCAGCAGGGCGACGGCTACCCCGCCATGGTGGAATCCCTGTCCCAAGGCCTCAACCGCGCTGCCGACACCGTGAGCGGTCACTAAATATACCGCCGCAAGCATCAACAAAGGCTACCTGAAATTTTCAGGTAGCCTTTTTTAGGGCAGGCAGCATAAATGCATCACAACCTGTCGCTATCGCGGATGAAAACGGGCATGGAGCAAGGCGGCAAGGCGCAGTCGGTATATAGTGAATTAACTTAAACCAGTACAGCGTTGCCTCGCCTTGCCGTAACGTGTGTACTGTCTGCGGCTCACCGCCTTGTCCTGATTTTTGTTAATCCACTATACTGATAGCCGGACGAACCAACGCCGTGGCATGCTTGTTTCCATTCACGCAACAACTCTCCACGCCATGCGGCCTAAGCTCGCCCTACCCCTCCCCCACACTGTCTGCAACTTGCCACCAGCTAGGAGCAAACCTGCACATTTACGTTTTCAGGTAGCCTGTCCTCATTTCTTGGCAAAGCCGCGTGCCTGTAGGAAAGGCAGGATGTGCGGGCGTAGGGGTTGGGCCAGGGTGCGGGTGATTTGGCCACGCCAATCCAAATCCAGCCCGCTGCGGGTCTGATAGTAGGCAGCCAGTTTGCGGTTGTAGGCATCGAGGGTGTCGCTGCCGCATTCGCGGTAGCGGTTTTCGCTCACGATGGCATCAAGCGGTAGGCGCGGACGGTGCAGCGGGTTTTGTGCGGGGTGACCGAGGCAGAGGCCGAACAGCGGCACGGCAGTATCTGGCAGGCCGAGGGCTTCGGCGGCAGCGGCAATATCGTTGCGCAGGGAGCCGATGTACACGCCGCCCAGGCCGAGCGATTCGGCAGCCAGCAAAACGTTTTGCGCGGTAATGCCGGCGTCCACGGCGCCCAGCAACAGGGCTTCGGTATAGTCGGTTTGGATATCTGGCACGAGGCGGCGGTGTTTGGTGTAGTCGATGCAGAACACGAGAAATTCCGGCGCGAGGCGGACGTATTCCTGTTGGGCGGCAATCTGATACAGCCGCTCGCGTACGGCGGGGTCGGTAACGCGGATGATGTGGATGCACTGCATGAAGCTGGAGGAAGAAGCGGCGCGGCCGGCCTCGAGCACGGCGGCGAGCTGCTCCTGCGCAACGGGCTCGGCAGTGAATTTGCGGATGGAGCGGTGAGCCAGCGCAGTAGTCAGCACGGGTTGGGAGTTGAATTGGGTGGGCATGGGAATCCTGTATTAGCGGTGGGAAGGCTACCTGAAAATTGAAATGGCGAGATGGTTGAGCCACCTACCCGGCTGTCTAATATGAACGTTTATGCCAAAGGTTTTCAGGTAGCCTATAAACGTAAGGCTACCTGAAAACTGAAGCGCTGGATGCAAGGCGCAAGCTGTTAGCTGCAGCCAGGTTTACTCAGCAGTTTTCTTATTGCCGTCCACCACCACGGTAAGCTTGCCGGTGGTGGGATGGATAACTAAACCATGTACGGCAATGTGCGCGGGCATCAGTGGGTGTTGTTTGATGAGATTCACGGTATGACGCACACTGTCATCGGCATTATCGAAGCCGGTGAGCCAGCCGTCCAAGTCAATACCGGCATGGCGCAAGGTGTTGATATTGGCTTCTGGGATGCCGGCAGCCCGGGCTTTGTTCAGCAGGCGTTCAGGGGAAAAGCCACACATGCCGCAGTCGTGGTGTGCCACCACCATGATTTCTTCCACATGCAAATCAAACACGCCCACCAAGAGGCTGCGCATGACCGAGCCCCACGGATGCAGTACCACCGCACCTGCATTGCGGATCACCTTGGCATCGCCGTTTTTCAAGCCTAAGGCGGCATACAGCAGCTCAAGAATGCGCGTATCCATGCACGATAGGATGGCCAGTTTCTTTTCAGGATATTTATCGCTAAAAAATTCTACGTATTTGCCGCTTTCAACGAAGCGCTTGTTGTGATCGATTATTTCATTGAGTAGATTCATGAAAGTTTCCTTCGATAGTTGTGGGTGGAGCCGCAAATTGATGCAAAAATCAATAAGGCTCATTATATACCAGCGCGGCAAATCATTTCTGCATTCTGTTGGGATCTACCCCATACATACAAACAGGCTACCTGAACCTATTTTCAGGTAGCCTGTAGAGGCAAAATCTGCTCGAATTAAGAACGGATGCCAGATGCTTTCACGCTGTCGATGTAGCCGTGATCATTAATGCGGATATGACGGAACAGCCAGCCTTCGCACAAATCGATTACTTCATTCAAAGCTTCAGCATCGCCATTCTGATAACGGGCTTGCAGGGTGCTCATACGGGTTACGAAGTTTTGATGCACTTTTCTGTGTTGTTCCACAAGGCGGTATTGCGCCTCTTCCAGCATCATTTCTTCGTAGCTGAAGTGTTCTACGGTGTAGTCAATCAGGTGTTGGAACTCCTGCTCGACAGCTTCTTTATCGTTAGCTTCTCTAGCATCATACAGTTTATTAATGTAATCAACTAGCTGCTTGTGTTGTGCATCGATATCGTCAAATCCGGTATCCAAATCGGAAGTCCAATATACAAAAGGCATAGCGTATCCCTCATCAAGTAAACAAAAAACTGATTGCACCCGGCATTTAACTCCCTTGCCTGGCGGCAACCTTCATATAACCGAAAATCTGCCAACCATAACTGCGGCAGTATGGCAAACAAATTTGTAATAATCTTTCTATTTCTCCCTAGCAAGTATTATGCCAGCTTCCTCTTCTGACGTAAATAAACCTTTCTGCCGAAACAGAAAGGTTTATTGATTACCAGCAAGAATACCGGCAAAAACTACCGGCACTCACAGGTTTAGCGGCGGCCGTAGCCGTCTACTTGGATTTCCACGCGACGATTGGGCTGCAGGCAGGCAATCAGCTGACTGCGACCACCGTGGTTGTCGCACTGTTTAACCGGCTGGGATTCACCCATACCAACTGCACGAATTCTGTCAGCCGGCAGGCCTTGAGCTGCCAAATAACGGCGCACAGTTTCGGCGCGCTGCTGCGACAGGTTTTGATTATAGGCATCTGAGCCGAGGTAATCAGTGTGGCCGATTACGGTGATACTGTTGAGCTGTTCAAAGTTTCTCAACTGAGCGGCCAGTTCATTCAACTCTTCACGACCACGCAATTGCAAATCCTGTTCGCTACTACGATCGAACGCAAACAGTACGTCTGCACTCAGCGTGTAGCGATGATGTTGCTGTTGCGCAGGTGCAGCGGGAGCCGGCTGCTGCGGCGGACAGGTAGCGTTTTCAGGATCAACAGCGCGCCAGTAAGTTTCGTTGCTGAACATGTTTTTGTCGAACAACACTTTAAATTGGCAAGTAGTTACGCCGTTCGTGCCTTGGCCGGGGGTATGAAAATGGAACAGGTAGTTCCATTCGCGCGGACGCCACATTTCGCCATAGTGCGGGCGCCCGATCAAGTAGTACAGTTCGTCTTTAGTCAGACCGGCTCTCACTTGCTTCAGACTACCCAAATCGGGGAAGGTACCGCGGGTTTTATTGAACGTTACCCGATCCCATTTCGGCCATACCGGCTGATCGGTAGTACCACTTGAGCTTACTTTTGTGAGTGAGGAGCAGGCAGACAATGCCACCGCAGCAGCGGCCACAACTGCTGTACGACGAGCTACTTGAGACAATTTCATAATTTTTCCTTTGAATTGGTTTATTTTCCGGTAAGGCTACCTGAAAACACTATTTAGATTTTCAGGTAGCCTCTTTTAGCTTACCACTGATAGCCGGCACCGATAGAAGCACCGAAGTTACCACGTGAATTACCGCTACCGGTGGCTTTGATAATCCAGTTACCGCTGTCGGAAATAGTGGAGAAGCCGACGGCATAACCGGTTTCGCCTTTGTAGTAGCCGCCGCCTACAGCCACCATGTTCTTACCAGGCAGATAAGCCTGTGGCAAGCCTGCGGTAGCAATGGCTTGGGCTACACCGGCATTAGCGGTATCAGCCACATCGTTAATCTTGGCATCCAAAGCAGCGATGTTGGCATTGCCGGCACCATGAAGAGAACCTAAGGCTGCATTCAACTGGCTCACGTTTACTGCATCCGTACCAGCTGTACCATCGGCAACGTTGGTAATCTTGTTGCCGCCGTTATTCAAACCGCCGGTGGTGAGGCTTACAGGATTGCCACCACCTGCCGGAGTGATGGTTACTCCACCGCCGTTGGTAACAGTTTGGTTACCGGCTGCATCAGTGGTGGTAACGCTGGTTACGCTCAGGTTCGGATTCAACGCCAATTGTGCACCGCCAGTTACAGTAGTGCTGGTAATGTTGTTGTCACCTTTCACGTTGATGGTGTCGCCCAGCTGGTAGTTGTTGCTACCGGTAGTACCACCGAAGTTAATACCTTTGGCCACATTTTGGTTGGTGGCATGCAGTTGGCTACCGTTTACGGCTTCCGTACTGGTGGCACTCAGCGTACCGGGGGCAACATTACCCAAGGTAACCGGACCACCTGCAGCAT
>NZ_KV795543.1:0-21004 GCF_001809035.1 Eikenella sp. HMSC061C02 | reverse complement strand
ACAGCATGGCGATTAATTGGGTGATGTCTCTTAACGTGATCATGTTTTTCCTAGTTAATTTTGTTTTGCCCGGCAGCAGCATATCCGGAATCTTAGAGGCTACCTGAAAACCTTTCCTTTGCTCTTTACCAATCTTCACCGCTTGTTTTCAGGTAGCCCAATACCCGTCAAACAAAAACACCGCTGTGCGCAGCATGAAGGGCATGCTGGCGGCAGCGGTGTTGTTGTGTGGTACGGCGGTACGGCGTGTTCGCGGGGGAATCCATTTGGGCTCCGGATTGGGTCGTATCGGTACGGCATGGTAGCCTGCGGGGGCGGCGGCTGGCAAGCCGATGGCGGGGCTATCGCTGGTGTTGCACCAGCCAATCGCTGGCTTGGGCGATGTCGGCGGCGATTTGCGCCTGCAGCTCGGGCAGGCCGGGGAATTTGGCTTCGTCGCGCAGTTTGTGCAGGAAGTCGATGCGCAGGCGTTGGCCGTAGAGTTGGTCGGCAAAGTCGAACAGGTGGGCTTCCAGTTTTTGTGTGGGCAGGCTGGATACGGTGGGGTTTCGGCCGAAGCTGGCCACGCCGTAGCGTGTGCCGAATGTGCCGTGGGCGGCGATGACGAATACGCCGCAGAGGGGGTAGCGGTGCGGGGGGAGGTGGAGGTTGGCGGTGGGGCAGCCGATGGTGCGGCCGAGCTTGGCGCCGTGTTTCACGCGGCCGCTGAGGGAATAGGGGTGGCCGAGCAGGCTTTCGGCGTAGCCGAGGCGGCCTTCGCTGAGGGCTTGGCGCACGAGGGTGCTGCTGGCACGCACGTCTTGCACCATCACGGAGGGGGTGCGCTCGGTGGTGAATTCGGGGCAGCGGCTGAGGAGGCTGAAATCGCCTTGGCGGCCGGCGCCGAAGCGGAAGTCGTCGCCGATGAGCAGGTGGCGGGTGTGCAGCTGTTCGATGAGCAGGTGTTGGATGAAGTCGGCGGCGGATACGGCTGCGAGGCCGGCGTTGAAACGCAGCACCCATACGGCATCGAGGCAGCCGGTGTCGCGCAGCAGGCGCAGTTTTTCGCGCAGGGGGCTGAGGCGGAAGGGTTTTTCCACGCTGCGCTGCCGGCTGAAAAATTCTTGCGGCTGGGGCTCGAATACGATGGCCACGGCGGCGAGGCCGCGCTCGTCGGCTTCATGGCGCAGGCGTTCGAGGATATGGCGGTGGCCGAGGTGGACGCCGTCGAAATTGCCGATGGTAACGGCGCTGCCGTGCGGGTGCGGGCGGAATACGGTGTTGCCGAAGCGGATGTTCATGGCGGGCGGGGTGGGAAAAAGGGGCTATTGTAGCGGGAAGGGCGGATTAAAGCACCCGGTGCGGTATGAGTGGCGATAAGGCTACCTGAAACTTTCGGCCTGGCGGGACGCCTTGTGTTGATTTGCACGGCGTTGCAGCGGAGGTTTTCAGGTAGCCTTTCTGTTTCCGCTTGTTATGCGGCGGCTTCGGTATCCCAGCTCAGGAGTGCCCATTTCATGGCGAAGGGGGCTTCGGCGAATTGGCTGTGGTGGCGCTGGAAGAATTGGGTGAGGAGTTGGGTGTGTTCGGGGGTGAGCGTGCCGTAGGCGGCGGCCATGCGCTGCAGGAAGTCGGGCAGTTGGGTGCAGTCGGCGAGGCGGCCGGGGGTGGTGATGTAGCTGAGGATGGGGTCGTAGCCCATTTGATAGAGGATGTTGAGGGCGTAGATGTAGCTGGGGTAGGGGCTGCGCTCTTGGCCGAGCAGGCGGCTGATTTGGGGCGGGTTGAAATGGCCGTCGGCGAGGATGGTGAAATACACGCTGCGGCGGGCGTGGGCGCTGAGTTTGGCAAAGAGGGCGGCGAGGTCGCGGTCAAGCCCGCTGCGGGAGGAAACGACGATGTCGCACACGGGCACGTTGTGCCAGCTGTCTTCTTTGCTCAGGTGGATGGGGGTGATGTTGACGAGGCTGGCGGCTTGGGCGTTGCTTTCCAAACAACGGAGCATGCCGCTGCTGTAGTCGAGGCCGTAGAGGCGCTGCACTTTGGGGGCGAGGCGCAGGGCGAGGGTGCCGGGGCCGCAGCCGACGTCGAGCAGGGTGTCGCCGGGGCGGAGGTGCATTCGGGCGATAAAGGCATCGGCGTAGGGGCTGGGCTGGAGGATTTTGGCGCTGAAGCTGGGGGCTTTGTCGTCCCATTCGGCGGCGGGCTTTTCGCTGAAGCCGAGTTCGGCCATGCGATCGCAGTAGACGGCGGCGAAGTCGATGGGCAGGGGGCGGTGGTGGGGCATGAGACTACCTGAAAGTGGTGTCGGGCTGGAGGGTGGATTGTTGCGGGACTACCAACTCAGCGCACGGGATAACGGCGGACGCAGCTGTTTGCGGCAGCGCTCATCTGGCGTTCGAGGACGGGATTGCTTTGGCCTCGGTCGTAGGCGGTGGTAACGCGTTGCCATTCGCGGGCGCTGTAGCGGCTGCGCAGTGTGTCGTAGGTGCAGGCGCATAGGCGGCGCAGCTGGGCGGTGTTGGTACGACTGTTGAACCGCGAGGTGCATTGGGCGATGAAGCCACTGCGGGAAGTGCCGACCGCGGAATTGGAGGCGCAGGCGGTAAGGGCGAGTAGAACGGATAGAAAGAGGATGGGTTTCATAGCGGGTTTCCTTGGTAGCTGTGGTTTTCAGGTAGCCTCTGCCGGCTTGAGGCTACCTGAAAAAGGGTTGGGGCTGAAACTCAGCGGGAGAGGTGGCGGCGCACGCAGGTATTGGCGGCTTCATTCATGCGGCGGTTGAGCACGGGATCGCGGTCGGGGTTGGTGTCGTTGTTGATATGTTGCTGCCATTGGGCGGTGGTGTAGCGGCTGCGCAGGGTGTCGTAGGTGCAGGCGCAGATGCGGCGAGTTTGGGCGGGGGTGCCGATGTTGCGGGAAGTGCAGAGATCGAGGAAGGCGCTGCGGTGGCTGGCAATGCTGCGGCGGTTGGGGTTGGCATTGGCGTTGGGGCGGGCGGCACATTGGCGCACGCTGCTGATGAAATAGCGGCCCAGCGGGGTGTTGGGGTTGGCGGGCTGGCGAATCCAGTTGTGGCCGTAGCGGCTGCTGACTTTGTCGTAGGCGCAAGCGCAAACGTCGGCGGCTTGGTTGGGGGTCATCCGCCATTCGGCGGCGTTGTCGGCGCAGGCGTTGACGAAGCTGCTGCGCGGGGTGGTGGGAGCTTGGTTGGCAGTATTGCTGCCGGTGGTTTGGCAGGCGGCGAGGGCGGTGAGGACAAGTACTGCGGGGAACAGTCGGCGAATAAGCATGATGAGTTTCCTTAAGCAGTGGGGTTTGTGTTTTCAGGTAGCCTTTATGATGACGGAAAGGCTACCTGAAAATTGGGTTTGAATCATGCCGCATTTATCGGGACATATGGCGGGAGACGCATTGCCGGGTGGCGGTGTCGATGAAGCGGGTGAGTTCGGGTTTGTTACCGATGTCTTGGCTGTCGAGGGCTTGCGGCCAGTTGCTGCCGTAGCGGCTGCTGATTTGGTCGAAAGTGCAGGCGCAGATATTGGCTGCAGATTGGCGGGAAATGCCGGTGGTTGCGGTTTCGCCAGTGCAGCGGCTGATAAACAAATCGCGCGTGCTGTAGGTGGGGCCATTGGCGGCGGCGCTAGGGATGAGGGCGAGCAGGAATAGGGCGGGGAGGAGTTTTTTAAACATAATATTTTGATGTGGATGAGTGAAGAATAAAAATTAGGCAGCCTGCAAAACAGCGGGCTGCCTGTGTGCCGTTTAGCGGCGGTTGAGGTGGCGGTTGATGCACGCTTCGGTGTTGCGGCGCATACGGCTTTCAAACTGCGGGTCGTTGCCGGTGCGGTCGTAGGCATCCAGCGTGGCTTTCCAGCGGGTGCCGTATTGTTTGCCGGTTTCGTCGAAGGTGCAGGAGCAGAGGGTGCGGGCCATTTGCTGGTTCAGGGAGCTGCCTCCGGAAGTGGCGGATTGTGTACAGGCGCTCACGAATTCGTTGCGCATTTGTTGCAGGGTTTTGGCCTGGGCGGCAGGAGCGGCAACGGCGGCCAATACGGCTGCGGCAAACAGATATTTTTTCATTTGTGATTTCCTTTTGAAATATGATGAATGAGGAACGAAGCCGCATTGTGCCGTTTGGCGGGGGAGTTGTCTATAGCCGAAGTGCTTTATAGAGAGAACATTCGGGCGGGGCAAAGGCTACCTGAAAACATGATTCGGTTGAAACCATATTTTCAGGTAGCCTTATGGTGGCTCTTGTTTGGATGATTGTTAAGCGACTACGCCCAAAATCACGCTGCCGGCTTTGAAAATGGCGGTAACACTTTGGCCGGGGTGCAAATCGAGGGTTTCGGTGCTTTGCATGGTGATGCCGGCAGTGAGGATGAGGCCGCCGCCGATGTCGACGGACACAATGGAGTTCACCGCGCCGCGTTCAACATGGGTAATTTGGCCGCTGAGCTGGTTGCGGGCGGAGAGTTTCATCGGGTGCAAGTCGGTAGCCACGATGATGTTGCCGGCTTTGATGAGGGCGGTGGCGATACCGCCTTCGGCCAGGCCGAGCTCGCGGCAGCTTTCTTCGGTTACGGTGGCTACCAGCTCGGCGCCATTTTCAAGTACAAGCGTGATTTCACTGGTTACCGGGCCGTGTTTGATAGATTTGATTTTGCCACTGAATTGGTTGCGTGCGCTGGTTTTCATGGTGGATTTTCCTTTTGTAGCGGGTAGATAAAGTGTGCATTCTAACTGATTTGTACTGAGTTTAAATTGGGCTGCTGCAAAAACCATCCGAAAGGCTGAGCTATCTAATCCTTTCGAACTAGACAAGGCTTAGTCTAATGAATGGCTGTTAAACCTGTTGGAAGCATGTTTTTTGCTGCTTGCTTGTTTTATAGTTCAATCCACTGAGTATAAAAGTATTTCGGTTTTGAGAATAGCTTTGCACAGGAAGGCCTTTGCACGGTTTTTGCTGGCAAAGCATACACATAGGGATCGCACATGAGCCATTTCTTAGACCGCCTGACCTTCTTCAGGCAAAAGCGCGAGCCGTTTTCTAATGGTCACGGCGTTTTAACCAACGAAGACCGCAAGTGGGAAAATGCCTACCGTAGCCGCTGGTCGCACGACAAAATCGCCCGTTCTACCCACGGCGTGAACTGTACCGGTTCATGCTCGTGGAAAATCTACGTTAAAAACGGCATCATCACCTGGGAAACCCAGCAGACCGACTATCCGCGCACCCGCCCGGACCTGCCCAATCACGAACCCCGCGGCTGCCCGCGCGGTGCGTCTTACAGCTGGTATGTTTACTCTGCCCAGCGTATCAAATATCCGATGATGCGCGGCGCGCTGGCCGAACTGTGGCGCGAAGCACGCAAAACCAAAGACCCGATCGAAGCATGGAAATGGATTGTGGAAGACCCCGAGCGCTCCAAATCCTACAAATCCCAGCGCGGTTTGGGCGGCTTCGTGCGTTCTAACTGGGACGAAGCTTATGAAATGGTGGCCGCAGCCAACTGCTACACCATCAAGAAATACGGCCCCGACCGTGTTATCGGCTTCTCGCCGATTCCTGCCATGTCAATGATCAGCTACGCTGCAGGCGCGCGCTATCTTGGTTTGATCGGCGGCGTGCCGCTGTCGTTCTACGACTGGTATTGCGACCTGCCGCCTGCTTCGCCGCAGACTTGGGGCGAACAGACCGACGTGGCCGAATCTGCCGACTGGTACAACTCCAACTATCTTCTGGTCTGGGGTTCTAACATCCCGATGACCCGTACCCCCGATGCTCACTTCTACACTGAAGTGCGCTACAAAGGCACCAAAACTGTTGCCGTGTCGTCCGACTTCGGCGAAATGGCCAAGTTCAGCGACATCTGGCTCGCGCCGCGCCAAGGCACGGATGCTGCGCTGGCGATGGCGATGGGGCACGTTATCCTCAAAGAGTTCCACATCGACAATCCGTCCGACTATTTCCAAGACTACTGCCGTCGCCTGACTGATATGCCTGTGCTGGTGTGCTTGAAAGAAGATGGCGAAGGCTACCGCCCGGAATACACTCTGCGCGCCTCCCATTTGAGCAACAACTTCGGCGAAGAGAAGAATCCCGATTGGAAAGTGCTGGCGTGGAACGAGAAAACCGACAGCCTGATGCTGCCCAATGGCTCCATCGGCTTCCGTTGGGACGGCAGCCAAAAATGGAATCTGGAAACCAAGGCGCAGGATGATCAAGACGTTCAAGCGGCCTTGTCGCTGAAAACGTGCGCCGATGACGTGGTGCGCGTCGGTTTCGACTACTTCGGCGGCGAATTCGACGAAGAAAAAACCTTCCGCAAAGTGCCGGTGAAACGCATCACCCTGGCCGACGGCAGCAGCCAATTGGTGGCCACCGTGTTCGATCTTTTGGTGGCGCAATACGGCGTGGACAACGGCTTGGGCGACGAGAACGTGGCCAAAGACTATTTTGACGACAAGCCCTACACGCCGAAATGGCAGGAAAAACACACCGGCGTCGCTCCCGAACGCGTGATTCAGGTAGCCCGCGAGTTCGCCCAAAACGCGCACGATACCAAAGGCCGCTCGATGATTATCGTCGGCGCCGGCCTGAACCACTGGTATTACCTGGACATGAACTATCGCGGCCTGATCAACATGCTGATGATGTGCGGCACCATCGGCAAGTCCGGCGGCGGCTGGTGCCATTATGTGGGACAGGAAAAACTGCGTCCGCAGTCCGGCTGGGCGCCGCTGACTTTCGCGCTCGACTGGCACCGCCCCGCGCGCCAGATGGCCGGTACTTCATTCTTCTACGGTCACACCGGCCAGTATCGCCACGAAACCGTGTCCGCCGATGAGTTACTTACGTCCGACGCTGGCGACGATATGCGCCGCCTGACCATGATCGACTACAACGCCAAAGCTGCCCGCATGGGTTGGACGCCGAGCGCGCCGCAGTTGGAAACCAATCCGCTGGATATAACCGATGCGGCCGAAAAAGCCGGCATGAATCCTGTGGATTACACTGTGAAAGGTTTGAAGGACGGCACGCTGGAGATGTCTTGCGACGATCCGGAAAACCCGAAAAACTGGCCGCGCAATATGTTTATTTGGCGCTCCAACATTTTGGGCTCTTCCGGCAAAGGCCACGAATATTTCCTGAAATACCTGCTCGGCACGCAAAACGGCCTGATGAGCGACGAAGACGATTGCCTGAAGCCGGCCGAAGTGAAGCAGCGGGAAGGTGTGGAAGGCAAGCTGGATTTGTTCACGCTCCTAGATTTCCGCATGAACCCCACCTGCCTGTACGCCGACGTGATTTTCCCGACCGCCACTTGGTACGAGAAACACGATCTGAACACGTCCGACATGCACCCGTTCATCCATCCGTTTACCGAAGCGGTGCAGCCTTTGTGGCAGAGCAAGTCCGACTGGGAAATCTATAAAGGCCTGGCCAAAAAATTCAGCGAGCTGGCCAAAGACTATCTGGGCGTGCGCAAAGACATCGTGCTCACCCCGCTGATGCACGACAGCCCGCAGGAACTCGGCCAGCCCTTTGACCCGAAAGACTGGAAACTGGGCGAGTGCGAGCCGATTCCGGGCAAAACCATGCCCGCGATGACCGTGGTGGAACGCGACTACGGTGCGGTTTACGAGAAATTCACTTCTATCGGCCCCTTGCTGGAAAAAGTGAACAACAACGGCAAAGGCATGGCGTGGGATACCAAGCACGAAGTGGACTTCTTGCGCAAACTCAACGGCGTGCAGCCTGAAGGTGCGGGCAAAGGCCAGCCGAGAATCGAAACCGCCATCGATGCGGCCGAAATGGTTTTGACCCTGGCGCCGGAAACCAACGGCCACGTTTCGAAAAAAGCTTGGCAGTCGCTGGGCAAAATCACCGGCCGCGACCATACGCATCTGATTAATGCCAGCGAGCACACGCAAATCCGCTTCCGCGACATCGTCGCCCAGCCGCGCAAGATTGTTACCTCGCCGATTTGGTCGGGCGTGGAGAGCGAAGAAGTGTGCTACACCGCAGGCTATACCAACGTGCACGAGCTGATTCCGTGGCGCACGCTCACCGGCCGCCAGCAGTTCTACCAAGACCACAAATGGATGCGCGATTTCGGTGCGGCCTTCTGCGTGTACCGCCCCGCCGTGGACACCAAAACCACCAAGAAACTCTTGGGCAAAATGCCCAACGGCAATCCGGAAATCACGCTCAACTTCCTCACGCCGCACCAGAAATGGGGTATCCACAGCACCTATTCGGAAAACCTGCGTATGCTCACGCTCGGTCGTGGCGGCCCGCACGTGTGGATTTCCGAAATCGATGCCAAGAAAGCAGGTTTGGTAGATAACGACTGGGTGGAAGTGTTCAACACCAACGGTTCGATTGCCTGCCGTGTGATTGTGAGCCAGCGTATTCCTGAAACCATGATTTTGATGTACCACGCTCAGGAAAAATTGGTGCACACGCCTGCGGCGGAAACCACCAAGAAACGCGGCGGCATCCACAACTCGGTAACCAAGGCGGTTTTGAACCCGACCCACATGATAGGCGGCTATGCGCAGCTGGCGTACAGCTTCAACTATTACGGTACGGTCGGCTCCAACCGCGACGAGTGGGTAATTGTCCGCAAGATGAAGGACATCGACTGGATGGACGAACCCGCCGATCAGGCATAAGGTTTTTCAGGTAGCCTCCTGCTACACAAAAGGCTACCTGAAAACCGGATAAAGAACGAAACCATGAAGCTTCCGCAGATTATCCGTTTCGCCGATTATTTGAAGGAAACCCCCTCCGAAGCCGTGCGTACCGTGCTGCATCAAGACCAGCACGACAATATGGTGCTGTGGCAGATTCCGCCGCACACTATGTTGCCAGCCCACCGCCACCCGTGTGGTGTGGACATCTGGATTGTGCTGCAAGGCGAAGCCGAGCTGGTGGACGACGCGCAAAGCGGCCGCACCATCCGCGCAGGTGAGAGTGTAGTAGTGGGCGACCACCAAATCCACGGTGCCCGCAACAGCGGCCAGGAAGACTGCATCTTGGTTTCGATTATCAGCCCGAAAGCCGGATTCGAAAAGGCATAACCGTTTTTCAGGTAGCCTTAAGAGCCAAAAGGAAGGCTACCTGAAAAAGACCAATCATTTAAGGAACACATCATGAAAATCAGAGCACAAGTCGGCATGGTGCTGAACTTGGACAAATGTATCGGCTGCCACACCTGCTCCGTTACCTGCAAAAACGTATGGACGAGCCGCGACGGCGTGGAATACGCCTGGTTCAACAACGTTGAAACCAAGCCCGGTATCGGCTTCCCGAAAAACTGGGAAGACCAGGAAAAATGGAATGGCGGCTGGGTACGCAAACCCAACGGCAAACTCGTGCCCAAGCAGGGCGGCCGTTTGAAAATCCTGTCCAACATTTTCGCCAACCCCAACCTGCCGCAAATCGACGACTACTACGAGCCGTTCACCTACGATTACGAGCACCTGCAAAATGCCCCGCGCATGAAAACCCCGCCCACCGCGCGGCCGATTTCCGTGCTCACCGGCAAGAAAATGGACAAGGTTGAATGGGGTCCCAACTGGGAAGACGACTTGGCCGGCGAATTTGAAAAACGCGCCAAAGACACCCTGTTCGAAGGCATCCAAAAAGACATGATGGGCGCGTTCGAGCAGACCTTCATGATGTATCTTCCGCGCCTGTGCGAACACTGCCTGAACCCGACCTGCGTCGCATCCTGCCCGTCCGGCAGCATCTACAAACGCGAAGACGATGGCATCGTGCTCATCGATCAAGACAAATGCCGCGGCTGGCGTATGTGCGTATCCGGCTGCCCGTACAAAAAAATCTACTACAACTGGGTGAGCGGCAAAGCCGAAAAATGTATTTTCTGCTACCCGCGCATCGAAGCGGGCGAACCCACCGTTTGCTCCGAAACCTGCGTAGGCCGTATCCGCTATCTGGGCGTGCTGCTGTATGACGCCGACAAAATCGAAGAAGCCGCTTCAGTAGAAAACCCGCAAGACCTATACGAAGCGCAGCTGGGCGTGTTCCTCGATCCGCACGACCCCGAAATCCAGCGCGAAGCCCTGAAACAGGGCATCAGCCAGAGCTGGCTCGATGCGGCGAAAAAATCGCCCGTCTACAAAATGGCGATGGAATGGAAAATCGCCTTCCCGCTGCACCCCGAATACCGCACGCTGCCGATGGTATGGTACATCCCGCCGCTCTCCCCGATCCAATCCGCCATCGAAAACGGCTTGGTGGGCGAAAACGGCATCATCCCCAGCGTGGACGAAATGCGCATCCCGCTGCGCTATCTGGCCAACCTGCTGACCGCCGGTAAAATCGAGCCGATTAAAGACGCGCTGGAACGCATGATCGCCATGCGCCGCTACAAACGCGGCCAAGTGGTACACGGCGAAACGCTGGAGCAAACCTTGGACGGCACCGGCCTGACCCCGGCCATGGTGGAAGACATGTATCAGATTATGGCCATCGCCAACTACGAAGACCGCTTCGTGATTCCCACCAGCCACAAAGAACAGGTGGAGAATACCTTTGAAGACAAAGCAAGCTGCGGCTTCTCCTTCGGCAACGGCTGCTCCGGCGGCTCGGACGGCATGACCAAAGAAAGCCTGTTCGGCAAGCCAAAAGCTTCGCCCATCATCTTCTTCGACCGTCGTAAGGACTTGGAAGAAAACCGCGAAAAAGGGGTGCGCTGATGCAGGGCAATCCGGTATACAAATTCTTCTCGGCGCTGCTGTGCTATCCGGAAGCCGAATTGGTAGAGGCGCTGCCTGAATTCCAGGCAGCACTCGACCAGATGCCCGAATTAGCCGCACACCGCGAGGGTTTGCAAGCGTTGCTGGATTATCTGGGCGGCAACAGCCTGCGCCATATCCAGGAGGAATACGTTTCCACCTTTGACCGCAACCGCCTGCATGCACTGTATATTTTCGAGCACGTTTTCGGCGAAGACCGCGACCGCGGCAGCGCCATGGTGGATCTGTTGGAAGAATACCGCAAATACGGCTTCGAATTGGGCGACGACGAACTGCCCGACTTCCTGCCCGCGCTGCTGGAATTTTTCGCCCATATTCCGCCTGCCGATGCGCAAAAACTGCTCGGCGATGCCGTGCACGTGATCAACCATATCGGCAAAAACTTGCGCACCGCCGGTTCGCCTTATGCCGTCGTGCTGGAGAATATCGTGGCGCTCAGCCCTGTCGAGCCGCAGCCCCTAACCGAGCCGCCCGTGCGCGATATGGACGAAGCCATGGAAACCTTCGGCCCCGACGTATCCGGTATCGAGCCCCTGCTCAAGCCGAGCATCCAAACCGTACAATTTTATCCAAAAAGCAAGTAAGCATACCTGCTTGGGAGTTTTGATATGAGTAACCTGCACTTCTTCTTCTTTGCCATCTATCCCTATATTTGTTTGGCAATTTTCTTCTTCGGCAGCCTCGTGCGCTTCGACCGCGAGCAGTACACCTGGAAGAGCGACTCCAGCCAGCTGCTGTATGACGGCCAGCTGCGCTTGGGCAATATCCTGTTTCACGTTGGCGTATTGGCTGTGTTCGGCGGCCACTTTGTCGGCTTGCTCACCCCGCTGTGGGTATGGCACGCCTTGGGCGTGAGCCATGCGGCCAAACAGCTCTTGGCCATGACCGCCGGCGGCATCTTCGGCACCATGGCGCTGGTCGGTCTGCTGATTCTGATCAAACGCCGCTTCACCATCGACCGTATCAATATCAACAGCACCTGGCGCGACAAGCTGCTGCTGGTGTGGATTTTGATTACCCTCGTGCTCGGCCTCTCCACCATCTGCGTGAGCGCAGGCCACATGGACGGCCACGAAATGACCCTGCTCATGCAGTGGGCACAGCACATCGTTACCTTCCGTGGCGTAGAAGCTGCCAGCTTCATCACCGATGCGCACATCCTCTTCAAACTGCATATGTTTATGGGCATGACCTTCTTCCTCATCTTCCCGTTCACCCGTATGGTGCACGTGTGGAGCGGTTTTGCCAGCGCACTCTACGTATTCCGTCCCTGGCAGCTGGTACGCCGCCGCTAAGGTAATATTTTCAGGTAGCCTTCCAGGAGGCTACCTGAAATTTTTATATAGTGGAGTAAAATGAGAATGGGAAAAGGCGGCGAGCCATAGTGCAGTATGCGTAATACGGCAAGGCGAGCCAACACAGTAGCATTCTTATTTTCATTCACTATAGAACCATAAAGGACACCACGCTCATGATTGATCACGAACTCTGGCAAAACGCCTCCGACAGCGACATCATCGACCACATCCTGCCGCGCTACCACGACACCCACCGCCGCCAGCTCGATGAGCTCATTCCACTGGCCGAGAAAGTGGCCGGCGTGCATGCAGGTAAGTTCCCCGCCGAGATGGTTCCCCTGTTGCACACCATCCAAGGCGAACTGCTCAGCCACATGATGAAAGAAGAGCGCATCCTGTTCCCCATGCTCAAACAAGGCGCCGGCCGCGCCGCCGCGATGCCCGTGCGCATGATGATGCATGAACACACCGAGCACGATGCCGCCATCGAACGCCTGTTGGAAATCACAGACAACCTGCAAGCCCCCGCCGATGCCTGCCGCAGCTGGCAGCAACTCTACAGCCTGGCTCAAGAGCTGGTGGATGACCTGCGCGACCACATCGATTTGGAAGACAATATTCTGTTTGCCCGCGTGTTGGCGTAACTCCATAAAATGTAGAAAAGGCTACCTGAAAACGGATTTGCTGTTTTCAGGTAGCCTTTTTTCTGCCCAACGGTTAGCGGGCCGCTTGGCGGGAGCAGGTCTGAATAGCGGCGTTGGGGGGAGAAAGCTTATCGGCCTTGGGTGGTTTTAGCTTAAAGGCAGCTTATTGCAGCAAGGCTACCTGAAAAATATCCCGCCCTTTCAATGGAGTATTTTTCAGGTAGCCTTTTGTGAAAGCGTGGTACTGACACCGAATACAGGCAGCTCACATCTCCAAGGGATCGATATCCACCGACCATCTGGCCGCGGCAAACTGCCGTGCCAGCGTGGCGAGGGCTTGCTGCCATAGGGAGACTTGGCGGTGCAGCGCTTTGCGGTTTGGGCTTTCCAGAAACACCTGGGCGCGTTCGCGGCCGGCGAGTTTGGCCAGCAGCATGGGTACCGGGCCGAGGCAGAGCACTTCTTTGGCTTCGTTTTCCGCACTTTCAGGTAGCCTTTGTTGCGCCACCCATTCGGCGGCTAGGCGCAACATTTCCAACGCATCGGCCATATTGGCGGCATCGGCGCGGATGGTGGCGGTGTGGGCGAAGGGCGGCATATCGAAACTTTCGCGCTCGGCCAGCTCGCCGGCGGCGAAGTCGGCATAGTTTTGCCGCAGCAGCGTTTGATACACGCGATGCTCCGGCAGGCGGGTTTGGATGAACACGCGGCCGGGCAGTTCGGCACGCCCGGCGCGGCCGGCCACCTGCATCAGTTCGGCAAACAGCCGCTCGGGGGCGCGGAAATCAGCGCTGTAGAGGCTGCCGTCGGCGTTGAGTACCAGCACCAAATTCAGGCGGGCGAAATCGTGGCCTTTGGCCAGCATCTGCGTGCCCACCAAAATATCCACGCCGTTTGCGGCGATGCGTTGGTAGAGCCGTTGCCAGTCGCCTTTGCGGGCGACGCTGTCGCGGTCCACGCGCTCGATTTTGGCCCCGGGCAGTTGCGCGCGCAGGGCTTCTTCCACCCGCTGCGTGCCGATGCCCACGGCGGTGAGGTCTTGGTTGCCGCAGTCGGGGCATTTTTTCGGAATCGGCGCCGCCAGGCCGCAATGGTGGCAACGCAACTGGTGCGCAAGCTGGTGCAGCACTAGTTTGGCGGAGCAGTGCGGGCAGCCGAAGGTGTGGCCGCAGTCGCCGCAGAATAGGGCAGGGGCGAAGCCACGCCGATTGAGGTACACCATGCTCATGCCGCCGGCAGCGTGATTTTGCTGCAACAGCTTGAAAGCAGCCGGGCTGAAGCCTTGGTCCAAGGGCTCGCGGCGAATGTCGATTAGGTGGATTTCGGGCAGGCGGGCGGCCGCGCGGGCGCGTTGCGGCAGGCTGAGTAGGCGGTAGCCGCCGCTTTGCGCCTTGTGCCAGCTTTCCAGCGCGGGCGTGGCGCTGCCTAGCACAATCGGGCAGCCGGCTTGGCGTGCGCGCCACACGGCCAAATCGCGGGCGTGGTAGCGCAGCTCGCTGTCTTGCTTGAACGAGGAATCGTGTTCTTCATCCACCACAATCAGCCCTAAATCCGGCAGCGGCGTGAACACTGCCAACCGGGTCCCCACCACCAGTCGCACCCGGCCGCACATGGCTTTCAGGTAGCCTTGGGTACGTTCGCCGGCGGCGGTTTGGCTGTGCAACACGGCAGTCGGCACATCGGCAAAGCGCTGTTGCAAACGGGCGATAAGCTGCGGCGTGAGACTGATTTCAGGCAGCAGGAACAACACCTGTTTGCCCGCCGAGAGCGCGGCAGCCATGGCTTCGAAATAGGTTTCGGTTTTGCCACTGCCAGTGATGCCATACAGTAGGAAGGGGGCAAAACCCTGCGCCTGTGCCACCGCATCGGCCGCGGCCTGCTGCTCGGGGTTGAGCGGCACGGGCGAGGGCGGAATCGGCATGTGGGTGGGCAGAGTGCTAGTTTCGGCTGTCAGCCAGCCTTGCGCTTGCCAATCGGCCAGCTGGGCGGCGGCCTGCGGCGCGATGGTGCGGGCGGTGCTTTGGCTTACCGTGCTCTCCAGCAGCGCCTGCCACAGCGCGGCCTTGCGGCGATGGTGCGGCGGCGGGGATGACTGTTGTCGCCCCAAATCGGTGAGCGAAAAATAGGTTTCCGGCTGCGGCAACGGGCAGGGCTTGGCTTCGCGCAGGCCGGCTGGCAGGGCGGTGAAGGCGGTTTGGCCGATGGGGTGGTGATAATAACGGGCAGTAAATTCAATCAGTTCGCGCCAGGCTGCGGGCAGCAGCGGTTCGTGTTCAAACACTTGCGCGAGCGGGCGGATTTTGTCCGGGCTGATTTCTGGTTCTTCGCACGCGCCCCACACGATACCGGCCACGGTTTTGTCGCGAAACGGCACGGCCACGCGCACTCCGGGCGCGGGAATACGGTCGGCACGGTAGGTAAGCAGCGTGTCGAGAGGAACATTGAGGGCAACTTGGCAGTAGGGCACGGCGGTTGGGAGTGAATGAATAAGGAGACGGCGGGTATTGTACCTGAAACAGGAAGGGCTACCTGAAAGCGCACTTCTCTACGGAGCTAACGCGTTAGTGCAGTGAAAACGGCAGCATGGTTTCAGGTAGCCTTTGGATAGTGCGGGCAGTAAACTAGGCGTATTGTACCAACGGAGAATCAGGCTACCTGAAAACTTTTGCCGCAACGCAGCAAAATAGACTACGGCAAGGCTGAAGCAATTTCAGGTAGCCTCTCATTTAAAACTAAGGAAACCGATATGACTGCCACTTTGGAAGTATGCCAAGCCGATATCACCACGCTGGCGGTGGACGCGATAGTCAATGCCGCCAATTCTTCGCTATTGGGCGGCGGCGGAGTGGATGGTGCGATACATCGCGCCGCCGGACCGGAGCTGTTGGCCGAGTGCCGCCGGCTGGGCGGCTGCCGCACCGGTGAGGCCAAAATCACGCGGGGCTATCGGTTGCCGGCGCGCTGGGTGGTGCACACCGTCGGCCCGGTATGGCGCGGCGGGCAGCATGGTGAAGCGGCCCTGTTGGCCGCAGCCTATGCCAATTCGTTGCGCCTGGCTGCGGAACAGGGTGCGCAAAGCATTGCTTTCCCCTGTATCAGCACCGGCGTGTATGGCTACCCCGCACGTGAGGCGGCAAAAATTGCAGTGCAGGCTGTGCGCGAAACGCTGCCGCAATGCCCGCAGATGCAGCGTGTGGTGTTCTGTTGTTTTTCACAGCAAGATGCGGCACTGTACCGGCGATTGCTGGAGGCTGCCTGAAAAATTCGGGCAGATACGCAGTGCACATTTGGCATTAAGCAGGCAAAATCGGGTGCATCGCCAAAACAGATTGCTTGGATTGTTGGCGGGAAGTATCGTTTTGGGCGGCTAAATGCAGGTTTTTGGTGTATTTATGGCGAAACTTGCTATAATCGCGGGCGCGTTGCGTCGGCAGGCGGCAAACCTGTAATTGGAGCTTGTGGTTTGGAAAGAATAGAGAGCAAGTAGCCTTTACTTGAAAGAAAAGGCCTGTCTCAAAAGCGCCGCAGGCAGATTAAGAAATTACCCGCTAAGAGGAATCAATGATGCGCAGCAAACTTTGGAGCTGGCTGCAAGTTGTTTATCTGATTATTCTTGCTATCCTGCTGTGGCATTTCACCAGGCAAGCTGGCAGTAGCCAAGACTTCTTGGTTTATATCCTTGCCCTACTCTTGGTATATGGCCTCTACGATTGGATGATAAGCCGTGCCCACCGTGCCGCCCTGCAAGCATTCCATAATAACCCTGCTGCCCGTCAATGGCTGGCTGAAAACCTGAGTGGCGTGCGTATTACCGATATCAAAGCTATCCGCTCCCGTTTTGGCCTCTCTTTGCGTGATGCCGTTGCCGTGTTAGACGAATACCGGCAGCAAAAAAATTAAATGGCCGGGCGCCGCATTTGATACATTTGATGTCAAATAGCCTGCCTTGTGTTACCTGAAAATTTCCGGAGCAGCCGGTGCTCCTTTCGATACGCCGGCCACAGCGGCATGCCGTCGGCTCATCAGCCAAAATTGGCATGCTACCAAACTAACCTTAATAGGAGATTCATCATCGCACAAGAACGCGAAGCACGGATCAACGGCGAAATTCACGCCAAAGAAGTGCGTTTAATCAGCGGCACGGGTGAGCAGCTCGGCGTCGTAACCGTGAAAGAAGCCCTGGCCATGGCCGAAGAGCAAGACGTGGATTTGGTGGAGATTTCCCCCACCGCCAAACCGCCTGTCTGCAAGCTGATGGACTACGGCAAATATAAATACGAGCAGTCGAAAAAACGCGACGAAGCCAAGAAAAAGCAGAAGCAGGTGCAGATTAAGGAAATCAAATTCCGCCCCGGCACCGACGAAGGCGATTATCAAATCAAAATGCGCAACGTTACCCGCTTCTTGACCGATGGCGATAAAGTGAAAATCACCCTGCGTTTCCGCGGCCGCGAAATGGCGCACCAGCACTTGGGCGCGCAGCTTCTGGAGCGTGTGAAGGCCGATTTGGCCGAAGTGGCCGCTGTGGAACAGTTTCCGAAAATGGAAGGCCGCCAGATGGTGATGATGGTTGCACCCAAGAAGAAGTAACCGTATAATTCGCCGTTTTCCGTTCCGCCGCACGCGGGAAACGGCTTCAATGTTGTATGTGCGGCATAAAACCGTGGTTTCGGGTATTAAGCGCGGCCTGTTGCAGGCAGCCTCCCGATGCCTAATCCGATAAACCAATGGAGTTTTCCCATGCCTAAAATGAAAACCAAATCCAGTGCGAAGAAACGCTTCAAAGTGCTGGGCAACGGTGGCATCAAACGCGCTCATGCGTTCAAACGCCACATTCTCACCAAGAAAACCACTAAGAACAAACGCCAGCTGCGCGGCACCGCTATGGTGAACGAGCGCGACGTGGCTTCTGTTCACAAAATGTTGCCCTACGCTTAAAGGAGTCTGAAATATGCCACGCGTAAAACGCGGTGTAACCGCACGTGCCCGTCATAAAAAAGTATTAGTTCTGGCCAAAGGTTATCGCGGCCGTCGTAAAAACGTCTACCGCGTTGCCAAACAGGCGGTGATGAAGGCAGGCCAATATGCCTACCGCGACCGCCGCCAGCGCAAACGCCAGTTCCGCCAACTGTGGATTGCCCGTATCAACGCCGGTGCCCGCCAGCACGGCCTGTCTTACAGCAAATTCATGAACGGCCTGAAACGCGCCGCTATCGAGCTGGACCGCAAAGTATTGGCTGACTTGGCTGTATTCGACAAAGCTGCTTTCGCTCAGCTGGTTGAAAAAGCCAAAGCTGCTTTGGCTTAATGCCTAATTGGAAAATCGGCCGGAATCTTCCGGCCGATTTTTTATTGTGCTGGAAGTGTAGAGGGTGCTTAGGCTTTAGCTTCGCAGAAACTTGGCCTTGGCTACACCAAGCTGTCGGCCGACCTCGTTGAAGAAACCGTTTTCAGGTAGCCTTTGGGGCAGCGGCCAGCAAAACGAATTGTCCAAAGCCGATCGGCAGCGTATAATCCGTCTTCCTTTATCTGGGGGCGACCTTGGTTTCGACGGGGGTTGCGAAGCAGATGCGGGCATACCGGGGTCTCAGATTTCCCGTAAAACACTGAATTTAAATAGTCGCAAACGACGAAACTTTCGCATTGGCCGCCTAAGGCCTGCCGTTGCAGCAGTTGGTCAATGGGCTGTGTAGCGTAAGCTACCGCAACGTCATTCTACATTGACTGGTTTCCCGTCGGGTTACTTGGCGGGAAATGAGATTTAAGGTAACTGGCTCCCAAACAGCCTGTCTGTCGGCGGAATGGGGGTGAGATTCTAAGTTGGCAAGACTAAGTATGTAGAACGCTTTGTAGAGGGCTTCCGGACGGGGGTTCGATTCCCCCCGCCTCCACCAAGATATCCGATAAGTATCCTATACTTATCTCCATTTCTGTGTTTTTTGGCACACTATTGGCACATTTTCCACTAAGAAGCTGCTCAATTTTGGACTTTTCACGCTGCTTGTCGGCCAAGTCAATCCAGCGGGAATAGTTTTCAAGTAGCATTTTCATGGTGCTGTGTCCCATCTGACGGGCTACCCACATGGGGTTGGCTCCGGCCATGAGGTTGAGTGTGGCAAATGTATGGCGGGTGTTGTAGGGTTTCCTGTACCTTACCCCCGCTATTTTTATAGAGTGCTGCCACGGTCTCCACGGCACTTTGTCGTTCTCAAACGGGCTGCCGGTTTTCGGATTGATGAAAACGTATCCGCTTGCCAGCCCTGTCCTTTGCCATTGCCTACGTAAGGCTTCCAAGGCACGGCTATTGAGCTCGATGTCTCGATAGCTGTGGGTTTTGGTACTTTTCAGCTTACCAGCTACGGATGCTTTATTTACGCGCACGCACTGCCTCTGGAAGTCGATGTCCTGCCAAGTGAGGGCGATGAGCTCGCTGGTACGCATACCGCTGAAGAAGGCCAGTTCGAAGTAATTGTGAAACACAGGTTCATTTTTCAGGTAGCCTAGGATGGCTTCGGCTTCTTCGAGCGTGAACGGATCAGGCTGCTCTTTTTGCACTTTGGCGTTGGCCAGATGCTGGGCGGGATTGTCTTTTATCCTGCCGTCGCGGAGCGCAAGAACAAACGGCTGCCGGATAACGGTGGCAATGTTATTGCGAGTTTTTGCGCTACAGTCTAAGGTGGCCAGCAGTCCGGCTAGGGTACTGTACTGGATACGGTCTATCGGTATGTCGCCAATTTTGGGTAGGACGTGGCTGTTGAGCATGCCGCGATAGCGGGATAGGGTGGAGTGGGATAGCTGGTTAACGGTGGCCAGCCAGGCTTCAGCCATCTCACGGAAAGTGGGGCTGCGCTCCGTTTCTTCCGCCCGTTTGGAGTTGGGGAAGAATTCGGCGTAGTCGAATACGCCGATGGCGATTCGGGTACATACTTCTTCCCGGAGTTTAGTGGCGTGCCGGATGTTGGCGGTGGTGGGCTTGAGCGGCAGGCTTTCCCAACATCGTTTACCCCGATACATGAACCATATTTTGATACTACGGTCGCGGATAACTACACCGGTTGGCATTCGTTTCGTTGCCATTTTTCTACCTCTTTTACGTTGATTAAGATGTGGCGGTCGGGTGCACGGTAGTAGTGGCATCCCTCTATCCAAACGCCGGTGCTGATTTTGTCCCTTAATGCCTTTTCTGTATAGCCTGACAACTCGGCGTAACGTTTCAACTGGATTTGGTTCAGCATATTCAATCCTCCATATGAGTAATTAGGACTTGCAGTAAGTGGTCGTAGTACCGTAGTCAACCATGTGGCGGACATCAGGCAACCTGAGTCGTCTTTCTGTTTGCATTTTTTCTCCAAATTTAAAGTTCGCCTGTCAGCGGCTTAGTTAATCCATTGTCCACGGCAGATTGTGTTCCACACTGCGTCGTGGCGGGTGATTTACCGGTGGGATAAGCAACAATGTCAGGTGCGCATCCATTGCCTATATCGGTAGCAACTATCTTAGCAGTAAAAAGCCCTAAAATTTTTTTCAGCCCATTCTCAAAGGAGGATGAATATCGGCAGACCATATGGCGGTTTGAAACTTGGAAAAGCTTTTGTTCACTGAGTGAATAACAGGTCACTTTGGATTGGCGTAGCTGGTTATCCCTATAAAAAGTACGATGGGTACAAGTGTATTCATGTAATGGAACTAGGTTCTGTTAATGCTGAGTGCCGCATGGTTTTTAATATAAAGTAGAAATAATATTAAATATCAATGGATTGATATTTTTGAAGTGGTTTCTGCCCGAGACCTTGGTAAAACTCACTAAACGGAGAACCCGGTCAGGCACACTTCCCCATCTGTTGGGCCTAATCAAGCACCGATTAAGCGGACAAGGTTCCAATATCCCGTACGCCGATACCGGCAACGGCGGTGATGCATGCCGGGTTAAAGGCACTTTAAGCTTACTCACAGCATATCCGCACCGATGCAGAAAGTCATACCTACGGGCAAAGGGCAGATTGCCGAGACCAAATCGGCAATCAAAAGGGGTATTGAGGCAGACAGCTTTGCTTGGCTGAAAGATGATTGCAAGGACCTGGTTCTTTTACTCACTAAAAGATAAAACCTAAGCAAGAGGTGATGATGCATACCGACGACCGGCAGCTATCTCCCCTAAAGACCGGAGGTGTACTAGGTTCGTGGCCAATCGTTTCATGGTTGATACTGTTTTTATTACCCGAAATATTCGTTTTAATTCAACGATATAGTAAATTATCTAGGGGCTTAGGAAGCAAAATCACTCAATAT
>NZ_KV795542.1:100895-114131 GCF_001809035.1 Eikenella sp. HMSC061C02 | reverse complement strand
GCATGACTGCTAATCTACGTCAGCCCCTATTTTTTCTCCTTCTCAGGCCGTATCCAGCCCGGGATAGTGGTTTGGCGGGCGCGGGTGAGGGTGAGTTCGCCTTCGGGGCAGTTGCGGGTGAGCGTGCTGCCGGCGCCGGTGGTGGCGCGGTGGCCGATAGTGAGCGGGGCAACCAGCATATTGCCGGAGCCAATGAGCACTTCGTCGCCGATAACGGTTTGGTGTTTGTGCACGCCGTCGTAGTTGCAAGTGATGGTGCCGGCGCCGATGTTGCTGCGGCTGCCGATTTGCGCGTCGCCGAGGTAGGTGAGGTGGTTGGCTTTGCTGCCGCGGCCGATGGTGCTGTTTTTCACTTCCACGAAGTTGCCGATGTGCACTTCGTCGGCCAAGTCGGCATTGGGGCGCAGGCGGGCGAAGGGGCCGATGCGGGCGCTGTTGCCGATGCGGCAGTTTTCGAGGTGCGAGAAGGGCTCGATAACCGTGTTGTCGCCGATTGCCGCGTTTTTAATCACGCAGTTGGCGCCGATGGATACGTTGTTGCCGAATTGGTTGTCGCCTTCTAGCACCACGTTCACATCAATCACCACATCTTGGCCGTGCTGAAGGCTGCCGCGCAGGTCGAAGCGGGCTGGATCGCGCAGGGTGAGGCCGGCTTGGAGCAGGCTTTGCGCCTGTTCGCGTTGGAAGATGCGCTCGAGTTCGGCGAGTTGGATTTTATTGTTTACGCCGGCAGCAAGGAAGGAGGAGGCTACCTGAACGGGATGCACGGCTACGCCGTCGGCGCGGGCAAGGGCGATGACGTCGGTGAGGTAGTATTCGCCTTGGGCATTGTTGCTGGAGAGGCTGCCTAGCCAGCTGGCAAGGTGTGCGTTGGGCAAAACGAAAATGCCGGTGTTGGTTTCGCGGATGGCTTTTTGCTCGGGCGTAGCGTCTTTTTCTTCCACAATGGCGGCCACTTGGCCGTTGGCCTCGCGGATGATGCGACCCAACCCGAAGGGGTTGGGCGGGATGTCGGTGAGTAGGCCGATTTCGTTGCCGGCGGCTTGCAGCAGCTCTTCTAGCGTGGCGCGGTTAATCAGCGGCACGTCGCCGTAGAGCACGAGGGTGCGGCCGGTGTTGCCAAGGTGCGGCAGGGCGGTTTGTACGGCGTGGCCGGTGCCGAGCTGTTCGGTTTGCTCCACCCAGCGGATGCCTTCGCGCTGCACTTGTTCGCGCACCTGCTCTTTGCCGTGGCCGATCACCACGTTGATGCTTTGCGGGCTGAGGCTTCGTGCGGTATCGATAACGCGCTCGAGCATGGTTTGGCCGCCGATGCGGTGCAGCACTTTGGGAAGGGCGGAATACATGCGCGTGCCTTTGCCGGCGGCGAGGATAACGATATGGAGGGGCTGGTGCATGAGGGAGCTTTCTGGAAACGATTTCGTTGAAATGATGGTTTTCAGGTAGCCTGCTTGGGGCTACCTGAAAAAAGAGGATTCAAACTGCCGATATTAATGGCTGCTTGGCGCTTCGGGCACGCTGTCGCCGCTCCAGGTGGTGCGCGGCACGCTGTGTTGGTGTTGTTCGCGGGTAACAGGCACGGGCACGGGGCGGTATTCGTTGTAGCGTTGGTCGCGGGCGAAAGTGCCGTCTTGGTATACCACGGGCGTGCCCGGGGCGTAACGCTGGCGCAGGCCGGTTTTGCCTTGTTGGTCTTGGTAGGTTTCCCAAGTGCAGGCGGAAAGGGCGATGAGGGCGAGCAGTAGAACGACGGGGCGCATGGCTTTATCCTTTTTCTGTTGTGAGACAGGTGTTGCTTTGGGTGCCAATTATAACGCGAACAGCCGGGGCTGGCTGTAGGGCTACCTGAAAAAGGAAAGATGGATTTTCATTAGGTTGAATCTTACGTTGTTAGGTGGCTTTCTATACTAATTCGTGCGATTTTAAATTTGTATCAAGACAAAGGGAAAAGAATATGCATGAACGGCAAGACAACCGCTATGCGCCGCCGTTGAGTATGGCGGAAGAAGCTGCACACACGGTGGGCGGACAATATTTGGCTGTGGCCAACTCGTTACCGTCGAGGCGGGCATTTGCTTGGTTTGGGGCGGCTTGGGCTTTGTTTCGGCAGCGGGCTGGTTGGTGGTTTGGGCTGGTGTTGGTTTGGACGATACTGTCGTATATTTTGGCGGCAGCGATGCAGGCATTTATGCCTTCAGTTATTCCTTTTTTCCCTGCCGTGCGAGATTTTGCCGCCGTGTTTGCCACGGCGGGGGTGGTTTATGCGGCAGAACGGGTGGAGCAGCAAGCTCGTATTGATTGGCGTGCCAGTTTGGTGGTGTTGGTGCGGTGTGCAGGAGCATTGGTGCTGCTGGGTTTGTTGAATGTGGTGTTTGAACAACTGCTGCTTCGGGTGGGGGCAAGACTGGAGGACTATGCTATGCAGATGGCGTTTCAGTCGCCATCATCGATGCTGTTGGGGCTTGTGTCTTTGATAAATTCTTGGAAATGGCTATTTTTTATGTTGGCCTATCTGCTGCCGAACGGCGTAGCGCCGATGTTGGTCGTGTGCCGCAGGATGGGCGCGGTGCGGGCTTGGGCAGCAGGTTGGCGCGGGATGGGGCGCAATGTGGGCGGTGTGGTGCTGGCTGTGGCGTTGGCAACATTATTGGGCTTGGCTGTGCGGCTGGTAGTGGGTGTGGCTGTGGTGTTAGCTCAGCCCGAATTGACAATGCTAGGGACGATTGATGCGGTACCGCCCGTGTGGATGATTCGGGTGGCGTCGCTGGTGAACAATATGGTTGGCTTAATGCTGATGCTGGTGTTGTATGCGGCGTGTCGGGATGTGTTCTTTAAAAGAGAAACAAGTGTGAAACAGGCTACCTGAAAAATTATTTAGTTTGCTGGATACGTAGGTGGTGGAATGGTATACAGTATCAGGGTGGCAGTTTGCCGGTTAATTAATTGGAAAAAAGGAGAAAATCATGAAATGTTTGGGTTTGGTGTTGGCCGCTTGTGCGGCGATGAGCGGGGCATATGCTGCTCCGGCATGGGACACGGGCTATGCCTATGGGGCAAACCATTGTTATGGTTTCCACGTGCCAGCAGGCTGGACGCAGGATAACCGGCTGCTGGCCGATAAGGGCGTGCCGATGGTATTTCTGCCGCAAGACGGCAGGCTGCGTGCGGCGCGAGTGATGATTTACGCGGGCAGCATCGGCCGCAAGCCGAGCGAGAGTTTTACTGCGGCCGTGCGCGGGCAGGTGAATGATGTGGTGGCACAATATGCCCAATCGAATGAGCGCATACGGCCGGCCATGCTGCGCCGTATCCGTGCCCGCGACGGGGTGAGCGGCGAGTTGTGGCGGTTTACCGTTTACAGCAACGGCGGGCAGGAGCTGGTGGCTTATTTGCCTGGCAGCCGTTCGGTGAATTATTTTGTGGCGCAAATCCCCGCGCAGGCAGATGCGGCGGCTGTGGAAACCGCTATCCTGGCTTTGGCTGCCAGCTACCACGAGCGGCTGTCGTGCCCACCGTGCCGTGGCGAAGGATGTGCATCGGAGTGATGATGTAATAAGCAAGAGGCTACCTGAAACGAGTTTTGTGAGTTTTCAGGTAGCCTTTTGCTTGGTTGGGCATAAATTCTAATCGCTGCTTTTGCTGTGCGGCTTGATCACACGCCAGTGGGTGTGGTCGATGATGATGCCGGAGAGGGTGGGGCCGAGCGCGGGGGCGGCGGTAAACATCATGGTGATCACGCCCATGGCTGTGCCGCGCCGGTTGGGCGGAAAAATGTTGAGGATGCCGTTAAACAGCAGCGGCACGAAGAAGGCGGCGGATATGGCCTGCACCATGCGCCCGGCCAGCAGCACGCCGAAATTAGGCGCGAGGGCGCAAATCAGCGAGCCGGCGAGGAAGGTGGCTTGGGTGATGAGCACCATTTTGCGGGTTTCAAACCATTGGATGACGCCGGCGGTAATCGGCGTGAATGCGCCCATCACCAGGAGGAAGCCGGTGGTGAGCCATTGGGCGGTGGTTTTGTCGATGTGGAAGTCGCGCATGATGGGCGTGAGCGCCACGTTGAGCAGGGTGTCGTTCAGGTAGCCGAAGAAGGCACCGATAAAGAGCGTGGCCACGATGGTTTTGGCGGGGAAGCCGGGGCGGTCGGCGAAGTATTCGTGCTGGGTATCGGCAGAATCGGTGTGTTGCATGGGGTGTTCTTTCTTGTTATTCGATTATGGACAAGAGGCTACCTGAAAGCGTGAGCTTCGGCCGGACTACGCAGGCTACCTGAAATCTGATATTGGAATGCAAGAGCCAAATTTTACATGATTTCGCTAGCCAGAGCCTGCAGCTCGTACATATCGCGGGCGATATGGTCGGCACAGGGCTGCGGCTGGGCACGGCTGCCGAACCATACCGTGCACATGCCCAAAGCTTTAGCTGCTTGCAGATTGGCCGGGCTGTCGTCCACCAGCACGCACTGCGGTGGCGGTACGGCCAGTGCAGCGCACACCAGATGGAAGGCTTGCGGCTGCGGTTTGTAGTGCAGGGCAAGGTCGTCCACGCCGAACAGGGCTTCAAAATGGCTGCCCAGCTGCATGGCTTCGATTAGGGCGCGCACATAAAATGCGGGGCCGTTGGAAAACACGGCTTTGCGGCCGGGTAGGGCGGCGAGCGCGGTATCGATATGCGGCATCGGCTGCAAGGCGGCGATGAGTTCGGGCAGATGGTGGCTTTGGCGCAGGAATTCGGCGGGGTAAACCTGCGGATGGTGCTGCTGCAAACCGCCGAGCGTGGCGCCGTAGTGCCGCCAATAGTGCTCGCGCAAATCGGAGGCTTCGAGCAGGCTCAGGCTTAGTTCGCGTGCCATGAATTCGGTCATGCGGCGGTTGATGAGGCGGAAAATGCCCGCATCGGCGCGATGCAGGGTGTCGTCTAGGTCGAACAGCCAAACGGGCTGGGAGGGCGGCATGAGGCTACCTGAAAAATAAAAAACCGAATTATATAGCTGCTTCAAATGAGCATTCTACTGCTTTGCCCGCCGTGCCATACTTGCCGCTACGGTCTACTGCCATGCCCAATTTGAATTGGTGGAACTCACACTCCCGCCATCGGGGCGGTTTGCTGCTATAATCCCACTGATTTTCACAACCAATTATCATTCAGGAGATTGCTATGGCTCTGGTATCCATGCGCCAGCTTTTAGACCACGCCGCCGAACACGGTTACGGCCTGCCCGCTTTTAATGTGAACAACTTGGAGCAGATGCGCGCCATCATGGAAGCGGCCGACCAAGTGAACGCACCCGTTATCGTGCAGGCTTCCGCCGGCGCGCGCAAATATGCCGGCGCCCCCTTCTTGCGCCACCTGATTTTGGCGGCAGTGGAAGAGTTTCCGCATATTCCCGTGGTGATGCACCAAGACCACGGCGCCTCGCCCGATGTGTGCCAGCGCTCTATCCAGCTGGGCTTCTCCTCCGTGATGATGGACGGCTCGCTCCTGGCCGACGGCAAAACCCCGTCTTCCTACGAATACAACGTGGACGTTACCCGCACCGTGGTGAACTTCTCCCATGCCTGCGGTGTGTCGGTTGAAGGCGAAATCGGCGTGTTGGGCAACTTGGAAACCGGCGAAGCGGGCGAAGAAGACGGCGTGGGCGCAGTGGGCAAATTGAGCCACGACCAAATGCTCACCAGCGTGGAAGACGCCGTGCGCTTCGTGAACGACACCGGCGTGGATGCGCTGGCGATTGCCGTGGGCACCAGCCATGGTGCTTATAAATTCACCCGTCCGCCCACAGGCGACGTATTGCGTATCGACCGCATCAAAGAAATCCATGCCGCCCTGCCGAACACGCATATCGTGATGCACGGCTCCAGCTCGGTACCACAGGAATGGCTGAAAGTGATTAACGAACACGGCGGCGGCATCGGCGAAACCTACGGCGTACCGGTGGAGGAAATTGTGGAAGGCATCAAACACGGCGTGCGCAAAGTGAATATCGACACTGACCTGCGCTTGGCCAGCACAGGGGCAATCCGCAAATTCTTAGCCGAAAACCCTGCCGAATTCGACCCGCGTAAATACCTGGCCAAAACTATCGAAGCCATGAAAGGCATCTGCCTGGCCCGCTATCAGGCCTTCGGCTGCGAAGGCATGGCCAGCAAAATCAAACCGATTTCGCTGGAAAAAATGGCCACCCGTTATGCCAAAGGCGAGCTGAACCAAGTGGTGGCGAAGTAATATAGCGAATGCAATTTAAATAGAGGCAACACGGTATCGGTTTAAATGTAATCTGCTATAGCTTGATTTGAATGATGCAACAGGCTACCTGAAATATGTTCAGGTAGCCTGTTTGGTTTGGGGCAAGAGGCTACCTGAAAAATCGGCAGAGCCGTCCCAATGCAGTTTCAGGTAGCCTTCTCCGTTGCCCACCATGAATTTCCCCTCCTCATCCGCTATAATTCACATAAATTAATCACGCCAATTTTTATTTATGAACCCACCCGCTTCCGTGGGCATCGTTACCCCGCAAACCATTGCATTCGAACAGCCCTTTGCCCTGCAAAACGGCGACACGCTGCCCCGTTTTGATTTGATTACTGAAACCTACGGCACACTCAATGCCGATAAGTCCAACGCCATCCTGATTTGCCACGCCCTGTCCGGCACGCACCACGTGGCCGGCCGCCATCATCCGGACGACAAACACCCCGGTTGGTGGGACAACATGGTCGGCCCCAATAAACCGGTGGATACCAACCGCTTTTTCGTGGTCGGGCTCAACAACTTGGGCGGCTGCGCCGGCAGCAGCGGCCCGTTGAGCACCAATCCAGCCACCGGCAAGCCCTACGGTTCCGATTTCCCGATGGTGACCGTAAAAGATTGGGTACGCTCGCAAGCCATGCTGGCCGACCATTTCGGTATCAAACAATGGGCGGCGGTGATGGGCGGCAGCCTAGGCGGCATGCAGGCCTTGCAATGGACAATCGACTTCCCCGAGCGCGTGCGCCACGCGTTGGTGATTGCGTCCGCGCCCAAATTGTCCACTCAAAATATCGCATTTAACGACGTAGCCCGCCAGGCTATCCTCACCGATCCCGACTTCCACGAAGGCCACTACGCCAGCCGCCAAGCCGTTCCCCGGCGCGGCCTGAAGATTGCCCGCATGATGGGGCACATCACTTATCTAGCTGAAGACGGGCTGGGCAAGAAGTTCGGCCGTCAAATGAGGAGTGGCGAGCTGCAATACGGATACGGTATTGAATTTGAAGTGGAAAGCTATCTGCGCTACCAGGGCGACAAATTTGCCGACCGCTTCGATGCCAACACCTACCTGCTCATGACCAAGGCGCTGGATTATTTTGATCCCGCCGCCGATTTCGGCCACAACCTGCACACTGCGCTCGCAGGCGTGCAGGCCAAATTCTTCGTGGCCAGCTTCAGCAGCGACTGGCGTTTTGCGCCGGAACGTTCGCATGAATTGGTGAAAGCCCTGATTAGCGCGGAAAAAGACGTGCAATACATCGAAATCGAATCTTCCCACGGCCACGATGCCTTCCTGATGGAAGACGAGCCGTATTTGAAAGCCGTGAAAGCCTATATAGATAATATCCACAAGGAGTTGGCGCATGAATCTGCGTGACGACCTGCAACTGATTTACGACTGGATTCCCGCTGGCAGTCGCGTGCTGGATTTGGGCTGTGGCGACGGCGAATTGCTGCACGCTCTGGTAAAACACAAAAACTGCAAAGGCTACGGTGTGGAAATTGATACCGACAGCGTAATTGCTGCCATCGCCCGCGGCGTGAACGTGATTCAGGCCGATTTGGAGCAGGGTTTGCAGGCGTTCGGCGACGGCAGCTTCGATGTGATTGTGCTCAGCCAAACCATCCAGGCCATGCAAAACGTGGAAACCATCCTGCGCGACCTCACCCGCGTGGCCAAGGAAGCGATTGTTACCTTCCCCAACTTCGGCTATTGGCGCAACCGTTTTCAGGTAGCCTTCGGCGGGCATATGCCGGTGAGCGAGCGTATGCCCTATGATTGGTACGACACGCCGAATATTCATTGGTGTACCCTCAGCGATTTCGACCGCCTGTGCGCGAAAAACCGCATCCGCGTGCTGGAACGCGCGGTGATGGCCGGCGGCCGGCGTGTATCCTGTCTGCCAAACTTAATGGGTAGCCTGGCGTTTTATCGTGTGGGTTGAATGATAGATTTGTTCTTATAGTTCAGTCTGTTGTATTTATTGTTGGAGAAATTGTTTACAACATACCTAATTCGCCATTTGTTTGATTTAAGTCAAAAGTATCTGCCCGCAGGCAATAGCATCGCCTGCGGGCAAAACGTATAATCAAATTAAAATTTTTATATATTTATAATCAAATTAGATTTTTTATACATTTTTTAATGTAAAGGGAGAGAAGGTAGTATGTTGCGCAATTTTTCAGACAAATTTTCCGGTAACGACGATAAAGGTGACTTTGAGCTGCACTGCCTGATGATGATTATTGAAGATCCGGCACGCCGCCAATGGGCAGCACGCTTGAAAATCACCAAGAAATACGATGTTAGCAACGCCCGCACCACACTGTTGGAAAAATTTGAAAAAGGGTTTGAAAAAGAACATGATGCCCAGCTGTTCGTGTTGGATGAATTGGATGAGTTTCCGATATTCCGCGTTAAGGTGTTGGAAGGGTTCCGACAGTAATTGAGCTGTTGATTTATAAAAAGGCTACCTGAAAGCTGGATTAGGCTTTCAGGTAGCCTTTTTATGAGTGTTGGGTAAGCAGGTAGGTTTTATCTTCGTGATAGCGCAGGCTACCTGAAAGACTGTGGCAGCTGAGTTTGCACTCGTCAGCTATGCCAGTTGAGGCTACCTGAAAATAGTGCCGTCTTGGCAAAACGCATTTGGCTCCGTATAATCCGCACTTCTTATGGCGGGTCTCCCCGCATGCAGGTTTGGGACAAGGGGTCAGGTGCGGAAGCAAGCAGCCCACCCTGAATTCAGCAGTGCCGGGGCTCCGGCTCGCCACCTCATATAAAAACCGCTCCGGTATCACGCCGGAGCGGTTTTGCTATGTATGGCAGAATAGCCGAAACCATTTCAGCAAGAGCTTATTTGTAAAAACGCTCGATAGAGTGAATTTTAAATGCGCTCACTTGACATTTGTCGGCCACGAATTTTTTAAATTCGGCCTGGTTCAGATAGCGCACTTCCTCGCGCGGCAGCTGTAACACAACTTGACGGTTTTGGTTGCTGTTGATGGCATCAGCAATGGTTACAACATAGTTGGTGGTCTTTTTTGGCATAATTTACTCTCTTTAAAGCTGTTATTTTTTAGTGCAAACAGATAAATCATTAATGTTATCTGATAGATTGCTTTTGTAAAAATGGTAAATTATCTATTCTGATTGCGCAAGGTTCGGGAGGGTAAAGATATGCAGAGCTATGTAAATGCAGTCGTGTCGGTAAGCGGCCTTAGAGGGCTACCATTTCTTCATGGATAGTTCATCAGTCAGCTGTTGCAGAAGCTGCAAGCGGTCTGCACGGATATGGCCGGCTTCAACAGCAGCTTTGATGGCGCAGCCAGGCTCTTGGCGGTGGCTGCAGTTGTGGAACCGGCATTGGCCGATGAAGCCGCGCATATCGGGGAAGTAGTGGGGCAGGGAGGCTACCTGAAGATGGTGCAGGCCGAATTCCTGCAGACCGGGGGAATCGATGATGCGGGTGGTTTCGTTTAGGTCGTAGAGCTGGGCGTGGGTGGTGGTGTGCTTGCCAGAGTCGAGGGCGCTGGAGATTTCGTTGGTGCGGGCAATGCTTTGGCCGAGCAGGGCGTTAATCAGAGTGGATTTGCCCATGCCGCTTTGGCCCAACAGGATGCTGGTGTGGCCATTCAACACCGGCAGCAGGGTGTCAGCATCTTGCATGGCGCTGACAGGCAACACGGGATAGCCCAAGCTTTCGTAAAATGCCAGTTTGCTGCGCCATTGTTCCGTTTCCGGCAAATCGGTTTTGTTCAACACAATCACAGCACCGATATCGGCCGCTTCTGCTGCCAGCAGGGCACGTTGTAACAGCAGCTCACTGGGCGTGGGCACGGCAGCCAGTACAATCAGCAGTTGGCTCACATTGGCGGCAATCAGCTTGGTTTTCCAAGCATCTTGCCGATAGAGCAGGCTGCGGCGCGGCAGGAAATCTTCAATCACCGCCTGCTCGGCATTCAGCGGCGTGATGTGTACTTGGTCGCCGCAGGCGAAGTCCACCCGTTTTTTGCGGGTAGTGGCCTCGAAGGAGTGGCCGTCGGCAGTGCGCACGATAAAGCGGCGGCCGTAGCTGGTGATGATTTGGGCGGTGTCGGTCATGACGGAGGGCCGGGTGGGAAAGTGTCATCATAGCAAGGATTGGCGTATTGATGCCAATTTGCCTGCCGTGCCGGGCAGAATGGCTATATAATCCGTCTTTATTTATCCCAATCAATAGGGAACCGCCACACCATGACTACCACGCCGCTTCTCGATACCATCGACTATCCGCAGGATTTGCGCCGTTTGCGCGAAGACCAGCTGCCGCAGCTGGCCGCCGAACTGCGCACCTTCCTGCTGGAGAGCATCAGCCAGACCGGCGGCCATTTCGCCAGCAATCTGGGCGCGGTGGAGCTGGCCGTGGCATTGCATTATGTGTACGACACGCCCAACGACCACTTAATTTGGGACGTGGGCCACCAAAGCTATCCGCACAAAGTGCTCACCGGCCGCCGCAGCCGCATGCACACCATGCGCCAATACGGCGGTTTGGCCGGTTTCCCCAAGCGCAGCGAATCGGAATACGACGATTTCGGCGTTGGCCACTCCTCCACTTCCATCGGTGCGGCATTAGGCATGGCGGTGGCCGATAAACTTTCAGGTAGCCCCAACCGCAGCGTGGCCGTTATCGGCGATGGAGCCATGACTGCCGGCCAAGCTTTTGAAGCGCTGAACAATGCCGGCGATATGGACACCGATTTGCTGGTTATCCTCAACGACAACGAAATGTCGATTTCCCCCAATGTGGGTGCTTTCCCCAAATACCTTGCCGGCAGCCAGGGCAAAGACTGGCGCGATACGCTGCGCAGCATCAAACACAAATCCGAAAAAGTGCTCGACAAATTGCCCGGTGCGCTACACATCGCGCAGAAAGTGGAGCAGCGGCTGAAAAGCGTGCTCGACGGCTCGCGTATCCGCCCCGATTCCCTGTTTGACAACTTCGGCTTCACCTACACCGGCCCGGTGGACGGCCACGACGTGCGGCAACTGGTGGCTGTGCTCAAAGAGATGAAACAGCGCAAAGGCCCGCAGCTTTTGCATGTGCTCACGCAAAAAGGGCAGGGCTACAAACTAGCTGAAAACGATCCGGTCGGTTTTCACGCCGTGGGCAAATTTAATCCCGACCAAGGCCCGGTAAGCGGCGGCGCTGCCCCTTTGAGCTACACCCAAATTTTCGGCCAATGGATATGCGACCAAGCCGCCGTAGATAACAAATTAGTCGCCATTACCCCCGCCATGCGTGAAGGCAGCGGATTGGTGGAGTTTGAGCGACGCTTTCCCGAACGCTATTTCGATGTCGGTATTGCCGAGCAGCATGCTGTTACTTTTGCTGCCGGCCTGGCCTGTGGCAACATAAAACCCGTGGTGGCGATTTACTCCACCTTCCTGCAGCGCGCCTACGACCAACTGGTGCACGACGTGGCATTGCAAAACCTGCCGGTATTGTTCGCCATCGACCGTGCCGGTATCGTTGGCGCCGATGGCCCTACTCATGCCGGCGCCTATGATCTGAGCTTCCTGCGCTGCATCCCGAATATGGTACTGGCTGCCCCCAGCAGCGGCGAAGAATGCCGCTTGTTGCTTTCCACTTGCTATGCGTTGGATTGCCCCACTGCCGTACGCTATCCGCGCGGCGCCAGCGGCAGCACGGCAATCAGCAGCGGCTTGGATACCGTGCCGGTAGGCAAAGGCATGGTGCGGCGGCAGGGCAGGGGAACTGCCGTGTTGGCTTTCGGCAGCATGGTGCAACCCGCGTTGCAGGCAGCGGAACAGCTGGACTTAACCGTGGCCGATATGCGCTTTGTGAAACCGCTGGACGAAGAATTGATTGCCGATTTGGCCGCCACCCACCAGCGACTGGTGTGTATTGAAGAAAACGCCGTGCAAGGCGGAGCCGGCAGCGCGGTGTTGGAAGTGCTGGCCAAACAAGATTGCCACTTGCCTGTGTTGCTGTTGGGCATTGAAGACATCGTTACCGGCCATGGCGATCCGGCCATCCTGCTAGATGACTTGGGATTGAGCGCCGAGAAACTGGCAGCACGGATTGAGACATTTGCACAATCAGTGAGCTGAATGTAGCTATCGTAATATGAGATGATAGTGAAAAGGCTACCTGAAAACTTTCAGGTAGCCTTTAATTGTCTTTAATAACAGGATTAAATTGTTCTTTGAAGTTGGATGGGTGTTAGCTCTTCACCGTCAAACTCTGGATATCGGAGGCGTTAGCCGATAGGCTCAGATTGTTTTCAGGTAGCCTTGAGGTTCTTTTCGGTTAGAATCTTCCCATGGCTTGTGTTTAAGTTTGGCACACCGGGCAATTGAAGCCCGGAACGACCAAGAGACTCACGAGCCTTTTCTTTATTCACAGAATCTGCATGATCGTTACCCAAGCCACGTTCAATATCGCGCATGACCTGAAGCAGGTTATCGCCGGCACATGATTCATCAATCTATTATTCGTAGAGTTACTGCAGCTGAATTTATCGGATTGCCTTGTTGCTTGTCCTGGTTTAGGATGTTTATCTGAAAGGTCGGTGTCTGGCGTAAGATCCCAATGCAATTGAAGCGGATGGGTAGCCTCTGATAGCCGGCCTTCCTCTCTGTTTGCACAATCTATTTTCTGGAATAACTTGAACACTTCACTATCATTAAACCTCATATACCAGATAGGGGCGCTGATAGGTTTAGGTTATTTTTCAGGTAGCCTTGCAGGTTCTTTTCGGTTAGAATCCTGGTACGCCTCAAGGCTTTCATGTTTCCACGACCCATGCCATGAATTTGGGCGTTGGGCATGAAGGCTGGATTACGGAGGATGTCGGGCAATCGGAGCCCGAATCGTTCGTCAATCCGCGAGGCTTTTTCTTTATCTACATAGCGCAACAGGTGGTCAGGCATTTAACGGAACTATAGTATTGTTCGTCTTTGTTGCAGGCTTTCACTAATAG
>NZ_KV795542.1:100339-100795 GCF_001809035.1 Eikenella sp. HMSC061C02 | reverse complement strand
CAGGTAGCCTTGCAGGTTCTTTTCGGTTAGAATCTTAGTACGCCCACGTGATTGCTCCAGCATACCGTTTAATTGTGAACGGAACGACTGCGCCTCACTCGAGCCAAAACGGCTCGGCTGTCTGGTCGGTAACGCGGCATTTGAGCCGGAGCTTCCCAGTACAGTGTGGGCGTTAGTTATGCACATATATTTTAATAGGTCATAACGTAGGTAGCCTGGTAGGTTCTTTTTGGTTAGAATCCTGGTACGCCTCAAGGCTTTCATGTTTCCGTGACCCATGCCATGAATTTGGGCGTCGGGCATGAAAGTTGGATTACGGAGGATGTCGGGCAATCGCAGCCCGAATCGTTCGTTAATCCGCGAGGCTTTTTCTTTGTCTACATAGCGTAATAGGTGGTCAGATATTTAACGGAACTATAGTGATTGTTCGTCTTTGTTGCAGGCTTTCACTAATAG
>NZ_KV795542.1:0-100239 GCF_001809035.1 Eikenella sp. HMSC061C02 | reverse complement strand
GATTGTTTTTCAGGTAGCCTGACAGATTATTTTTGGTTAGAATTCTGCCTGAACCTGTTAGCTGCAAGAGACGCCCAGGCAATAAAAGCCCGGAACGACTTGCTGGCAAACAGGTTTTTCTTTCTTTCACAACTGCTCGTATATATTGTTAACATTCAAATTCTTATATTGAAAGGGTTTACTGATAAACTCAGATTGTTTTTCAGGTAGCCTGACAGATTATTTTTAGTTAGAATCTTTACACGGCTTGTGTTTCAATTAGGCAGGCGGGGCAATTGGAGCCTCGAGCGCCCTAAAAATTCATAAGCCCTTTTTATTACCACGGTTCGTTGAGTCACCAAGACATTGGTACTATATTGACCTCAATGTCAGGCACTCCCTCTTCGACACGAGAGCGTATAGGGCTGGGCTGCGTAGGGCAGATTACGTCATACCCCGTACCTGTCCCACTGCCTGATGTCCATCTCCATGAAAGGCAGTCAACCGCCAGATATTGCTGTCTTCTACTTTCTGAACGCCATGCGGTTACACCTTACGCTACGATTCAGCGGCAGCATTGCTTACTCTTCCGATTCATTCCCCATCTTTTGGTTCAATTCCTCCTTAGTTTTCGCCAGCGCCTGCTTCATCGCTTCGGCGGCTTGCGGATTGAGGTTCAGTTTTTGAAACAGGCTCACCAGTGGGTCGCTCGTCTGCCCGCTCGAAGAATTGCCTGCTGTCTGCGCTTCGTCCGTGTTCTTGTTTGTAGTCATTTATCGTTCGCTCCAAAAGTTGCTGTTTACCTGGTGCCGCCTGCTCGCCGAACACATTGGCTTGATTGGGGTTGCCTTGTGCGGCCAATGTATCGTAATAGTTGCGCAGTAGCGTGGCAATACGGCCAGCTATGCAGGGAAGGTATGTTTAACTAGGAATGTCCAAGCAAACTACCTTATCTAGAAATGACAATGTATAAATTGCAAATAAAAAGCCCTGAAGACAATCAGGGCTGCCTTGCCGCAAACTCGGACTTTTCCCGATGGGCGGAGAAACAAGGCTGAGATTAGTGTATTGATTAGGTAGGATACTGTCAAGATGCAGGCTAGGGTGCGCTGAACTTCGATCAATAGCAGGCTCTACTGTGCGGTATTTAAGTCTGCATTATGTGTAAACAATGCTGCCGTGAGTTTCTTTTCTACCTTTGTTTTTCTTATTGCTTGGCCGCCTGAGGTTTTGGCTATTTGAACTAATCGGTGGGCGCTTGCAGTAGCTTGGCAGATTGTGTTGGATGGTATTAGACGTAAAAAACAGCCCGAAAAATCGGGCTGTTTTTGTTTGATGGTGCCGACAATGAGACTTGAACTCATACGACCTACGGTCACTACCCCCTCAAGATAGCGTGTCTACCAATTCCACCATGTCGGCTGAAAAATCAGAATTTGTTTTTACTCCGGAATAACCGGCTGGCTGGCTGCTGCTGGTTGCGAAGCGGCCGGAGCGTGATGCTGTGCTGCAGCAGGTGCATCCAAACCCAGTTTGTTACCGCTGCCCTGCTTGGATGAAATGATGCTGAGTGCTAAGCAGCAGCAGAAAAATACAGTGGCGGCGATAGCGGTGCTGCGGCTGAGGAAGTTGGCGCTGCCGGCAGAACCGAATACGCCTTGCGCGCTGCCCGTGCCAAAAGCGGCACCGGCATCAGCACCCTTGCCCTGCTGCATCAGCACCAAGCCGATGACAGCAATCGAGGCAAAGCCGCCGATAATCATAATAAGGGTTTTGAAAGCTTCCATGTTTGTTTCGCTATTTATTGTTTTGCTGCGGCTTGAACGATGGCGGCAAAACTGTCGGCCTGCAAGGATGCGCCGCCGACTAAGGCACCGTCTACATTTGGCAGGGTCAGGATGGTTTGTGCATTTTGTGCATTGACACTGCCGCCGTAAAGAGCGCGGATATTAGCACTCTTGTTGGCGAAAGACAAGAGTTCTGCGTAAATAAAAGCGTGCATATCGGCAATTTGTTCGGGCGAAGCCACTTGTCCGGTACCGATAGCCCATACTGGCTCGTAGGCAACGGCAATATGGGGCATGACTTTGCCGCGCAATACAGAGAGTTGTTCGGCCACTACAGCTTGCTCCTGCGCAGCTTGGCGTTGTGCTAGGGTTTCACCCACGCACAGAATCGGGGTGAGGCCGGCGGCTAAGGCATTGTCTAATTTAGCGGAGAGGGTCTCGTTGTTTTCGCCGAAATATTGGCGGCGTTCAGAGTGGCCGAGTAGAACGAATTGTGCACCAAGGTCGGCCAGCATGGCAGCAGAGGTTTCTCCGGTAAACGCACCGTCTTTATCGAATCGGCTGACATCTTGTGCGCCGACGGGCAGAGCGGGCGCAGCTTGTTTTAAGTCGAGCAGATAGGGCAGGGGGGCGGCAATACCGGTGCAGACGTTTTCAGGTAGCCTTTGTGCCGCCCAAGCTTGGGCGAATGCCGCTGTTGAGCTGCGGCGGCCGTTCATTTTCCAGTTGCCAATAATCCAGGGTTGTTGCCAATTCATGCTGTGCCGTCCTTTCGGTTGTGGGATGGTCGTGGGCTTATTCTGCGGGGTTGGTTACGGTTTGAGTTTGTTCTGCTGCGGCAGTCAGGCGTGCCATTTGGGTGGCGATGCCTTGTTCGATTTTGGCCATGGAGTCGGACTCGACTTCGTGGTAGGCCTCGAGCAGGGCATATTTGAAGGCTTCTACGTCTGCGCCGCCGTGGCTTTTGATCACGATGCCGCGCAGGCCGAGGAAGATGGCGCCGTTAAACTTGCGCGGGTCGAGGCGGTTTTTGAAGCCGCGCAGGGTGGGCAGTGCCAGCAGGGCGGCAAGTTTGTTCAGCCAGTTACGGCTGAACTCTTCGCGGATAATACCGCCGATGAATTTAACCGCTCCTTCAATGGCTTTTAGTACGGCATTGCCGGTAAAGCCGTCGGCCACCACAACGTCAACTTCGCCACTGAATACAGCGTTGCCTTCCACATTACCAACAAAATTCAGCGGGCTTTGTTGCAACAGGTGGTGTGCTTCTTTAATTACGCTACCGCCTTTGATGTCTTCAGTGCCGACATTCAGCAGGCCGATGCGCGGTTGGCTGTTACGCGGATACATGGCGCCGAACAGCTCTCCACCCATTACGGCAAATTGCAGCAGCTGGGCGGCGGAGCAATCCACGTTGGCGCCCAAATCCAGCATCAGGGCGAGACCGCCGCCTTTGGAGGGCATGAATTTGGCAATCGCCGGCCGGTCGATACCGGGCAGGGTTTTGAGCACGAAGCGGGCGGTGGCCATTAGTGCGCCGGTGTTGCCGGCAGATACAGCGGCCTGTGCAACACCTTCTTTCACCTGGCTGATGGCCACACGCATGGAGGAGTCTTTTTTGTTTTTCAAGGCCGACTGCGGGGCTTCGTCCATGCCCACCACTTGGCTGGCATGTATGATTTGCAGCCGCTCGTGTGAGGCGTGTTCGCCCAGCGCACTGCGGACGGCTTCTTCATCGCCTACCAGAATGAGTTTGACATCGGTTTTTTCTTGCAGGAAGGCCAAGGCTGCCGGAATGGTAACCGTAAGGCCGGCATCGCCGCCCATGGCGTCTATGGCTAAAGTAATCATTGGATTCTGTGCTTCTGTTGTGTTCCGTTGCCGTGCCATGAGGCTACCTGAAAAATAGAATGGAATAGCGGCGGACGGATGGTTTCAGGTAGCCCTTAGGGCAGTTGCGGTTTTTGAGCGGCTAGTGCGTTGTGTTCGGTGATGTCGTCGGCATCCCAGGGGTAGTTGATCCACCAATCGGGCGTAACCAGGCCGCTGAAATAGGCGATATCGGGCGGGAGGATGCCTTTTTTTGCTTTGATTTTTTCGTGCAATACAGCCACACCCATCGAGGCAAAGTCTTCTTGTTGCAGCTGCTCGAGGCAGAATTGCAGGGTAACGCGGCTGTCGTCCACTTCGTCCACCACCAAAACGTGTTTGCCTTTCAGGCTTTCCGGCATGGGGTCGAGCCATTGGACTTTCTGCACGGAATCACGAGTGGTGTGGCCCTGGTCGTTGCAGTAATAGGCGGTGGTGATGGCGTAGATTGGAATATTGAGGAAGCTGCGCAGTATCCGTGCGGGGATAAAACCGCCGCCGCCGATGGCGATCATCGCATCGTAGCGGGTGCCGGATGCTTGGATTTTTTGTGCCAATTGGCGGATGGCCTGATGAATTTCGTCGTAGGTATACCAAATTTTTTCCGACATTTTCAATCCTTTGTTGGGTCGGCGCAGCAGGGGTTGTCGTTGTTGAGGCGTCTGCGTAACGGCAGATTGTAAACAGCTGCTGAATGGAGGGCAACTAATCGGCAAGGCTGGAACCGTTTCAGGCTGCCTGAAAACTCAGCTTGCTTTGCTGCTCTATGTTTGCAATGCAAAAAAGCCAGTAATTGCTAAGGGCAATCTGCTGGCTTGGAATCGGCCTATGGCTGATTTACTCGTCTTTGGCCTTCACCACTTTACGGCCACGGTACATGCCGTTGGCAGAAATGTGGTGCGGGCGGTGTACTTCACCGGTGGCGCTGTCTACAGACAGAGCGGGGGCGGTCAGCGCGTCGTGGGCGCGGTGCATGCCGCGGCGGGAGGGGGATTTTTTGTTTTGTTGAACAGCCATGTTGCAAACTCCTGAGGATAAACCTGAATAAAATAATTAACGACCACTTTTCAACGCCGCCAAAGCAGCAAACGGATTGGGGCGATCTTGATTGACAGCATCGAGCTTATCAGAATGGCAGCTTTCGTGGCAGGGGGCATACGGCAGCGCCATCAAAATCTGCTCTTCTACCAGCGTGCCGACATCCAACTGTGCCTCCGGCAGCATGCCTTCGAGCTCTTCTTCGGCCACCATGGCTTCATCCAGCGCTTCTTCGCTGTCGAACAAAACGATATGCGCCTGTTCGTTTAAAGCAAAGGGCAGCGGCTGCATGCAGCGTTGGCAAACCAGCGACAATTGCGCTGAAACCGACAAGTCCAAATACAGGCGCTGCCGTTTGTCGCAGCCGCCCTGTAAGGCAAAAGACACCTGAGTTTGCCGTTCGGCCAAAAACTCGTGCCGGCTCACGCGCTCATCCATCTCGCTCAGCCGGATTTGGCCGGCCAGATGCTGCGCCTGTTCGGCCAGCGCTTTCGGATCAATCAAAATAGGGTCTGACATAAACGCGTCATGATATAATCAGCCGCCTGAAACGTCAATATTTTAATACGGTTTATGAACACAACTCCGCCGATTGTCCTCGCTTCTTCTTCGCTGTTCCGACGGCAGCAGCTGGTCAAGCTCGGCCTGCAATTTGACACTGCCGCACCTGATTGCGATGAAACGCCGTTGCTTGGTGAGACGCCCTGCCAAACTGCCCAACGCTTGGCCGAGGCCAAAGCCCGCGCACTGGCTGTGCATTTCCCGCGGCATTTGATTATCGGAGCCGACCAAGTGGCCTGCTGCAACGGGCAGCAGTTGGGCAAGCCGATGGACGTGGCGAAAGCACAACAAATGCTGGCTGAAACCGCCGGTCAAGAGCTGCATTTTTACAGTGCACTGTGTGTGCTCAATACGTTTTCAGGTAGCCTGCACCACCATGTGGATTCCACCATGGTAAAGATGCGCCCGCTTACCGCGCAGCAAATCGCCCGTTATCTGGAGCGCGAACCGGACGCAGTTTATTGCGCCGGCGGCGCGAAAAGCGAAGGTTTGGGCGGTGCGCTGATTGAACGCATCGACAGCAGCGATCCCAATGCCCTCATCGGCTTGCCGATTTTTCGGCTGATTGATTTTTTGCAGGCCGAAGGAGTGGCAGTTTTGTAAGCTTGGGGCTAGCTGAAATTTTAACTTTAATAGATTTGAAAGAACTGTATCGGTTTCAGAGTGGAGTGGCATGATGGATAAGGTAGAGAATCTATTTCCCGGTGCATATGTGGAGTTTTTAGCACGGTATCCAAAAGGTTTGGCTGATGCCCAATTTAAGCCTGACAATAGAACAGATAACGATGAATATTTGTTTGGCTCGATATGGGACAGCAACACTATATTCCAGCAAGATTTTTCCGATTCTCCCAATTATCTGATGCCTTCCGTAATTGCCGATGATTTGGCAAGCAACGAGGTAGATATCTGCTTTAATGCACCTGATGTGTTTTCACTGAATGAAGTAAGAAGTATGCGTGCTTTTGGCATGTGCGATACAGGGTTTATTAGTTTCAACCCTGCCGATAGCTCAGTGTGTATTGTTTATGCAGATGGTTTTATAGACAAAATAGCTAAATTCTTTTGAAGAATTTATTTTAAGCCTACATGAATAGGCAGACTCCGAAAAATGCTGATTTTTCAGTAGCCTTTTCTAAGCCAGCAACAAAACTATGCAACCCACTTTATTCCTTATCCCCACCCCGCTAGGCAGCCCGGATACCCCCTGCCTTCTGCCACACGAGCAAAAGCTGCTGGCCGGGCTCACCGACTTTGTGGTTGAAGGCGAGAAAACCGCCCGCGCCTGTTTGCGCCATTTCGGTTTGAATGCCCCGCTGCAAGAGTTGAGCCTGCGCACGTTAAACAAACACACCGAACCAGCCGAATTGCCCGATTTGCTGCAACCGTTACGCCAAGGCCGCAGCATGGGCCTGCTCAGCGAAGCCGGTTGCCCCGCGGTGGCCGACCCCGGCGCGGCGCTGGTGGCGCTGGCGCATCGCGCCGGATTTGCCGTGTGGCCGCTGGTGGGCCCATCCAGCCTGATGCTCGCCCTGATGGCCTCCGGCGCCAACGGCCAGCAGTTTGCCTTCCGCGGTTATTTGCCCGCTGATTCTGCCGGGCGGGTAGGCTACCTGAAAACCATCGAGCAGGATTCGCAGCACCGCAACGAAAGCCAAATCTTTATCGAAACACCGTATCGCAACAACGCCCTGCTGGCCGATGCCGTGGCCGCGCTGCAAGCCGATACCCTGCTGTGCGCCGCCAGCAACCTCACCCTGCCGGAACAGCGCATCATCAGCATGACGGCGGGTGAATGGCGCAAACAGCCGCAACTGCCCGACCTGCACAAGCAGCCGACCGTATTTGTGGTGTATGCCGCCGGCCAAGTGCCAGCACCTGCCCGTAAACGGCGTTAGAGGCTACCTGAAACCTTGGCTCGGCTGCTTTTGAACGCCTTGTTTTTGGCGAAACCCGATTTGCTCGTTTTAGCTTCGCAGAAACTCACTTCGTTTGTTTTAACGGCGTTAAGGCTTCGCTTTCAGGTAGCCTTTGCCATCCAATCGTATTCAATAGAAGAGGCCTTATGACCCCCATCCCCGTGAGCATCACCATGCTGGTGAAAAACGCCGAGCGGCACTTGGAAGCCTGCCTGACCGCACTGGCCGCATTTGACGAAATCATCGTGCTCGACAACGGCTCCACCGACCGCACGCTCGACATTGCCCGCCGCTTCCCCAATGTGGCCGTGCACCATCACGAATTTATCGGCTTCGGCCCGATGAAAAACCTAGCCGCCGGTTTGGCGCGCAACGATTGGGTGCTCAATATCGACAGCGACGAAATCCTGCCGCCCGAGCAAGTGGAAGCAATCCGCGCGCTGGATTGGGGCGACAGCGGCAAAATCTACGCCCTGCCGCGCCTGAACCACTATCGCGGCCGCCCCATCAAAAGCTGCGGCTGGTATCCGGATTGGGTGAAACGCCTCTACCACCGCCAAACCGTGCGCTTCAACGACAACCAAGTGCATGAATCCCTAATCGAACCGGCCGGCAGCAGCGTGGTGAGGCTACCTGAAAAACATCCGCTCCTGCATTACTCGTTCGACGGCGCCGCCGCCCTCATCAGCAAAATGCAGCACTACACCGATTTGTTTGCCGCACAGCAGCAATTCAAACGGCGAGCTTCCGTGATCAGCGCGGTGGGGCACGGCGCGGCAGCGTTTTTCAAAAACTATATTTTGAAACGCGGCATGTTCGACGGCGGCGACGGCTGGACGATTGCCTTTGCCAACGCCAGCGGCGCCTACTACAAATACATCAAGCTGCACGAGGCCAACCAGCGGCTTACCGTGTCGCTCATCATCACCACCTATAACCGCCCCGACGCACTGGAAGCCGTGTTGCGCTCGGTGCTGGCGCAGCGCGTGCTGCCGCAGGAAGTGATTGTGGCCGACGACGGCTCGCGCGACGATACCCGTGCCGTGGTCGAACGCTATCGGGCGCAGTTCCCGGTGCCGCTGTTGCACGCCTGGCAGCCCGACGACGGCTTCCGCCTGGCTGAATCGCGCAACCGCGCCTTGGCGCAGGCGGGCAGCGACTATATCGTGATTATCGACGGCGATATGGTGCTGCATCCCGAATTTATCGCCGACCACAAACACGCTGCGAAAAAAGGCCTGTTTGTGCAGGGCAGCCGCGTGATCCTCACGCCGGAGAAAACCAACGAGCTGCTGGCCAACCCTTCAAGCTACCGCGTGCTCAAATGGTATGAAAAGGGCTTGGAAAAACGTTTTGAAAAACGCTTCTCCGCCTGCCGCCTGCCGTGGTTTTCCCAGCGCATCCTGCGCCGCGAAACCCGCGATGATTTTCACGGCATCCGCGGCTGCAATATGGCTTTCTTCCGCGAAGATGCGCTGAAAATCAATGGCTTCAACAGCGATTTTGTCGGCTGGGGGCGCGAAGACAGCGAATTTGTCGCCCGCTTTTTCAACAACGGCGGCCAACGTGCCAACCTGAAATTCGCCGCCGTGGCCTATCACCTCTACCACCCCGAAGCCGAACGCGCCGCCCTGCCGGAAAACGACCGCCTGCTGGCCGCTGCTCAGGAGCAGAAGTTGGTATGGTGCGAAAATGGAGTAGATCGGTTTTTATAGTGAATTTAACTTAAACCAGTACAGCGTTGCCTCGCCTTGCCGTACTATTTGTACTGTCTGCGGCTCGCCTCCTTGTCCTGATTTAAATTTAATCCACTATATCTGCAGAGTAAGCGTTGCGGATTGATAAAAAGGCTATCTGAACAATCAGGTAGCCTTTTGTTTGCTGGAAACAGGTGGCTAGCGGTTGCCGTCGGTATTGTATTTTTTCTCCAGGCGGGCGAAGAACCAGGCCAGTGCCATGGTAAGCATCAGGTAAACCAAGGCGATGAAGTAATATGGCTCTTCATACACATAATAGCGGCCGGCCGCGCTCTTGGCGACATAGGTGAGCTCGGCTACGGCGATGGTGGCCAAAAGCGAGCTGTCTTTAAGCAGGGTGATGAACTCGTTGCCCAATGGGCCGAGCATGCGGCGCAGGGTTTGCGGAAGGATGATGTAGCGCATGGCTTGGCCGTAGCTCAAACCGAGCGAGCGGGCAGCTTCCATTTGGCCGCGGTCGATGGATTTGATGCCGGAGCGGAACACTTCGGTGATGTAGGCGCCGGAGTTGAAGGAGAGTGCCAAGACACCAGCCACCAACGGGGCATAGTTTTGGCGCAGGTAAACAGCCAAATCGCCGCTGATCAAGAGGCCGTTTTGCTGGTGCACCAAAAGGGGAGACCACACGTTGTGCCAAATGAAAATCTGCACCAGCATCGGTGTGCCGCGGAATAGGGTAACGTAGAGGCGCGAGCATTGTTGCAGCAGCCACAACAGGCCTTTGGTAACGATGTTGCCTTTTTCGATTCGAATCACGCGGATCAGGGCATTGCACAAACCCAGAATCATGCCGAAAAAGGTGGCGGCAGCGGCGATGCCGATGGTGGCCAGCACGCCGAAGAAGAACATTTGGCGATATTCGTAGATAATCGGAAAATGTTGGGAAAACAGTTGAATAAGGCCGGTTTCGCTGCTCATAGAAATCTTAGCTCAGTTGCAGAATTGTTTACAGATTTTGACGAAATAAGGGGCGGATTGTACAAGAAAACGGCGGGCTTGTCAGTTGGCGGTAAGTGGCCGGAAAGGGGATGGTTGGCGGCAAAATGAATATAGTGGATTAAAATAAGAATGCTACGGCGTTGGCTCGCCTTGCCGTATTGCTCATACTGTCTGCGGCTCGCCGCCTTGTCCCATTCTTATTTTAATCCACTATAAAGGCTACCTGAAAACGAAGCTTCAACGCAGTTCAAACGAACGAAGCGGGTTTGTTAAATCCCGGCTTCTTTGGGCTTCATTTTTAGGTAGCCTCTGCTTTCAGGTAGCCTGATTGCGATTAGCTGTTTAGTCGGCAGGGTTGGCCAGGCGGTTGATTTCGGCCAGCACGGCGGCGGGGTCGGGCGCTTGGGTGATGGGTCGGCCCATCACGAGATAGCTGCTGCCGGCCTCGAGGGCTTGGGCGGGGGTCATGATGCGGCGCTGGTCGTCTTGGTTGCCGCCTGGGTTGGGGCGGATGCCGGGCGTAACCAGCACAAATTCGCTGCCGCGCTGCCGGCGCAGGGTGGCGGCTTCGTGCGGGGAGCAGACCACGCCGTCGAGGCCGGATTGCTGCGCCAGGGCGGCCCAGCGGGATGCCCAATCGGCAATGGGGGCATTGAGGCCGAGTTCGTTGAGGTCGGCCTGTTCCATGCTGGTGAGCACAGTTACGCCGATGAGCAGGGGGCGTTGGCGGTGGTTGGCCACGGCTTCGGCGGCGGCTTCCATCATGCGGCGGCCGCCGGCGGTGTGCATATCCACCATCCACACGCCCATGTCGGCGGCCACGCGGCAGGCGGCGGCCACGGTGTTGGGGATGTCGTGGTATTTGAGGTCGAGGAAGAGTTGGAAGCCTTGGTTGATTAGGGCTTCGGCCAGACGCCGGCCGGTGGCGGTAAACAGCTCTTTACCGATTTTGAGGCGGCACAAATCGGGGCTTAAGCGGCGCACGAAGGCGAGGGTGTCGGCTTCGTTGGCAAAGTCGAGGGCGACGATAACGGGGGTGCGGCGGGCGGGCGGAGCGGAGTCGAGGATAAGGGGATTCATAGAAATAGGAGCGGATGGGGTTGAAATAGAAAAAGGCTACCTGAAAGCCGTGTTGCTAAGAAATAGGTTTCAGGTAGCCTTTAAAATTAAGCATCAAGCGGGGGCATGGGGCTGCCGCTTTCTCCAGCTGCGGCAGTGAGCTCGGCGAATTCTACTGGGTGGCGGCGGATATAGGGGCAGACGGTGCAGAAGTCGTCTTCCGATACCAGGCAGTAGTCGGCATCGAGCTCGTCGAACTGGGGGAATTGCGCGCGCAACTCTTCAATGCTGCTGCCATTTTGGGCGGCGGCTTGGATGGCGGCACCGTGCTGTTGGTAAAGGGCACGGGCGCGGTCGATGATGTTGGGAGTATCGCAAACGCCCCATTGGCGCAGGTATTCAGCGGTTTCGTGGGAGAGGGCATGTTCGCCCCGGCCATCGGCAATCAGCAGCACGAAGCCGTCGTCTTCCATCAGAAGGTCGAGGCTGAGGTAGGCGAGTAGGGCGCGTTGGGCACCGCTGTAACGTTCGATAAAACGGTCGCTGTGGCGGATGCGGTGTGTCCACACGTGGAGCATGCGGTACATTTGGTTGATGGTCATCATATTATTGGACATTTTATTTCTCCTTTAGAACTAAACTACGATGGAACTAAACTACGGTACTACGGTGAAACTAAATTTCGGTGAAGCTAAACTTCAATTTTGTTGGGTGTAAAGGTCTCCCATTTGTTGCAGGCGGGGCAGTGCCAGAAGAACACTTGCGATTTGAAGTGGCAGTGGCGGCAGCGGTACATCACGTTTTTCTGCAGGGTGCGCCCGATTACGCCGCGCATCATGTCGGCATCGCTCTTCCAGGCGGGGTCGAGGTTGTTCAGGCGCAGGCCGAGCAGGCGGTATACGCCGCCGAGGTCGGGCTTTTGGCGCACGAGTTCAACGGCGGTTTCGGCCGCTTTTTCTTCGCCGTAGAGCAGCAGCGATTTTTCGTATACCACATTGATTAAATCAAGCTGGGGGAAGGTTTTCAGGTAGCCTGTGAGTACGGCGAGGCCGGCGGCGGCTTCGCCTTGGGCATCGTATGCGTCATACAGTTTTTCGCCCACCATGCTCAAGTAAGCATGGTTTTGTTTTTCGATGGCGGTGTAGGCGGCCACGGCGGCGGGGTAGTTGCCCAGCTTTTGCTCCAAATCGCCGAGAATCATGTTGGCGCGGGCACATTTGCGGTTGGCGTCCAATGCTTTGGCAATATTGGTACGGGCTTGCTCGAAGTCGGATTTAAACAGGGCGGCTTGTGCCAGCTCGCAGTGGAATTGGGCGATTTCGAAGCGGTAGGTTTGTTCGTCGTGGCTGAGCAGCTGGGCGGTGTCGATGGCTTTGGCCCAATCGCGGTCTTGCTGGTAGATATTCAGCAGCACTTGGCGGGCTTGGGCGGCCATATTGCCTTGTTGCAGGCCGAGGAAAATCTGCTCGGCGCGGTCTACCAGGCCGGCTCTTTGGTAGTCTTGCCCAAGCTCAAACAGCACTTGGTTGCGCTTTTCGCCCACGGTTTCTGGCGCCTCGAGCAGGGCTTGGTGCAGGCGGATGGCTTTATCGTTTTCGCCGCGCTGGCGGTAGAGTTTGCCTAGGGTGAGGTGCAGCTCATAGGTGTTGTCGCCGGCGGGCAGCAGGTCGGTCATGTCGGCCAGGTGGCGGGCGGCGCTGCCGAGGTTGCGGTCTACCAAGGCATCCAGGCTGGCGTAAAACGCGGTGGGCACGGATTTGGCCTGCTTAAGCACGGCTTTCATGTCTACCCGGGCGGCAAACCAGCCCATGGCAAAGAAGACGGGCAGCAGGATAATCGGGGTGAGCCACCACCAAATATTGCCGTCCATACGCCTATTCCTTCACCGGGGCGGTGTCGGGCACAGGCTGGGCGGCATCGGCGGGCGCGGGTGTTTGCAGCTGCTCCTGCGCGATCCGGGCGTTTTTGCGCACTTCGTTGCGCAGGCGGTTGTTTTCATGACGCAAGGAGAGCAGGCGGCCAAACATGGAAAACACGCCGAACACTGCGCCGATAACGAAAAACGCCAAGAGCAGCAGAATCAGCGGCAGGCTGATTTCGCTGCCGGGCAGGTAGCTGAAGCTGACGAGATGGGTGTTGAATGCGGCTAAAACGATAAAAACCGCCAAAAGCAGCAGTTTGATGATGAGCGAAAACAGTTTCATGAAGCTAGGCCTTTCGTCATGCGGGCGGGAATGGATATCAATGACGAAGTGTAAACTATTTGGGGGGTTTCAGGTAGCCTACCGGGCAGCGGGAAGGCTACCTGAAAATATGTTATGATGGTTTCAACTTATTAAGTTTGCCGCCAGCTAGCCTGCATTAGGCGGCTAACCATTTCAAACAATAATAAAATATCCAATCAAACCCTGCCGGCCGGATTTTTCTCCCACCTGTTAACAAATAAGGAGCAATCTGATGTCTGCAACTGCTGTAACCCCCGTATCCGAATCCCTATTCAAACTCGGCCTGAACCAGGCGCTGCCCGTGAGCGAGCAGGCCACCACTTCGCGCACCGTGCTGAACAACGACTTGCTGCGCGTGGTGGCTTTTACGCTGGATGCCGGCCAAGTGCTAACCGAGCACACCTCCACCAAGGCCGTGGTGGTTACCCTGCTGGAAGGCGAGATGGATTTTTCCATCGGCGCACGCCACGAAATTCTGCATGCAGGCGATGTGGTGTATCTCGCCCCGAACGAACGCCATGCGCTGAGCGCCGTGAGTGCTTGCCGGATGCAGCTGGTGATGGTGAACGTGGATTGAGCTTGGATAAAGCAACAGGCGCGGTGTGCCGAACCGCGCCTGTTTTGTTGAGGCTACCTGAAAATAAAATGGCGGCTGGATAAGGCTGTTTTCAGGTAGCCTTTGCTTTGATTTCAGGCTGCCTGAAACATGATTTGCCCATACAGCCGCTACAAACTTTAACCTAGGGCTAACCGTAGCTTAAGAAAACGGTCTGTTACAATGCACTCGTTGTTCTGCATTGGGTTTTGGCCGTGCAAAAGGCCAATCCGCCTAGAGAACGCCAATTACATTCCAACTACATTCCAACATGAAGGGAGTTTGAAAATGAAATTTTGGCAATCAACAGCATTAGCTGCTTTGGCTGTGGGCATCGCTGCCCCGGCATTCGCTGCCGGCGGCACCGTGTCTTATGTCTGCCAACAAGGCAAACAGGTGGATGTGAGCTATCAGTTCAACAGCCGCGGCAAACCGGTGTCTGCCCGCGCGCGCCTCAACGGCAGCAACCGCAATATGGCTTTCGATGCGCGCCGCTCCGACAGCACGGGCACTGCGTTTAAAGACCGTGCCGGCTACAACCTGACCGGCCCGGTGCTTACCGCCCGCAACTACCGTAGCGAAGAAGGCATCAGCATCCTCTCGCCGCGTAGCGAATTCCTGTATAAAGACTGTAATCCGCGCCAAAACGAGCCGGCCCGCCAAGCTCCGCCCGCTGCAGCCCGTAGCGGCAGCGTGGCCTATGTGTGCCAGCAAGGCCGCCGCTTGAATGTGAATTACCACTTCAACTCTGCCGGTGTGCCCACCAGCGCCGAACTGCGCGTGAATAACCGCAATCTGCGCCTGCCGTACAACCTGTCGGCTTCCGACAATGTGGACACCGTATTCAGCGCCAACGGCTACCGCCTGACCACCAATGCCATGGATTCGGCCAACTACCGCAGCCAAGACATCATCGTGAGCGCGCCCAACGGCCAGATGCTGTATAAAGATTGTTCTCCTGCCCGTTAATCGGAGTGGCGGATAAGCAAACAGGCACAACTTTGCGGTTGTGCCTGTTTTGTTTGGCTGTGGTGTTTCAGGTAGCCTTTGAGGGTTCAATGATGGCCAGCAGCTCTTCTGCCCAATCGGTTTGTGCCAAATCGGAAAAGCGGATGCTCAAGCCGTCGGCCAAGTCGTTGGCTACGATGAAGTCGTTGCCTTGAAACGTGATTGCCCACATATCCGCATTCGGCGCCATGGCGTAGTCTGATAAGTGGATGCACGGATGTTGCCGTAGGGCAGTGTCGATATATTGGCTGGATATATCGCCGGCGTGGGCAGATGGCAGCTCCCACAGGGAGGCATTGAGCTTGAAGGGTGTGCGCATAGTGGTAAGTAAAGCAGGCTACCTGAAATTGAGTTAGTCCAAAGTTTGTCCAAAGTGCCAGAGAGCATACAGACAAGAAAAATCGCAAACCAGCATAACTAGCTGATTTGCGATTAGGATTTTGGTGCCGGCGGCAGGAATCGAACTCGCGACCCCCTGATTACAAGTCAGGTGCTCTACCAACTGAGCTACACCGGCAAGAAGCGGCGAATTATGCCGATGTTGTGCGCATTTGGCAAGAGGGTGCAGCAAAAAATGGGAGAAACGTGGTTTTGCAGCAACTTGGATAGGGGTTAAGAATAGGGTAGTGCCGCATATGTTTTTAGGTAGCCTGTTGCGGGAACAGGCTACCTGAAAATACGTTCGCGGCGCTGAAGCGGCTGCAACCTAACCGGTGAGCTGTTTGGTAATCAGTTTTTTCACCGGCGGCAGGTGGTTGCTCAGGCGCAGTACGGTATTGCGCAGCAATTTGGCGGGCGGGGTTTCGTTGGTGAAGAGTTTCACCACGAAGTTCGTGCCGTGATACAGCGCGCGGGTGTGCAGGATGTGTTTGGCTTCGTATTTTTCCAAAAGCTTGGTATCGGCGATGTCTTGGCCGGAAGCGGCAGCCTGCACGATGAGGCCGGCCAGGATGTCGGCGCTGGCGAGGCCGAGGTTGAAGCCGTGGGCGGTAACGGGGTGCATACCCACGGCGGCGTCGCCGATGAGGGCGGTGCGGCGGGCGGAGAAGCGGCGGGCATGTACGCCAACCAAGGGATATGTGTGGATGCTGCCGGCGGGGGTCATCTTGCCGAGCTGGCCTTGCAGGTGTTGCTCAAGGTCGGCGGCCAGCGCTTCGGGGCTGAGTTCGGTGATTTCATGCAGGCGGCGGTTGTCGATGGTGATGACGCAGTTGGTCATGTGTTCGCCCAGCGGCAGCAGGGCGATGGTGCGGCCGTAGCTGAAGCATTCGTAAGCGGTGTTTTCGTTGGAGGTGGTGTGTGAGAAACGGGCCACGAGCACGGTGCGGCCGAAGTCGTGCATGTCGGCGGAAATGCCGGCCTGGCGGCGGGTTTGCGAGAAGCGGCTGTCAGCGGCGATGAGTAGGCGGGCGGATACGGTGTCGCCGTTGTCGAGCAGGATGCTCACGCCCTCTTCACCGTTTACGGCTTCCTGCACTTTATGGCCGGTGAGGAAATGGACGTTTTCATGCTGGCTGGCGGCTTGGTAGGCAGCGCGGCGGATATCGTGGTTGGATACGAGGAAGCCGAGCTGGCCTTTGCCGTCGGTGGGCGGGGGGAAGTTGAGGGTGTAGGGGGAACTGCCGTTGATCACTTTGGCGGCTTTGAGCGGGTAGATGCCTTCGGCGGGGATATGTTGCCACAGGCCGAGTTTTTCCATGATGCCGCGCGAGGGGTGGGTGAGGGCGATTTCGCGGCCGTCGTAGGGCGGGTTGGCCAGGGTTTCCTGGCTGCTTTGTTCGATGAGCAGGATGTTCAGGCCGCTGGGGGCGGCTGCGGCGGCGAAGCTGAGACCGGCCGGGCCGGCGCCGATAACGACGATATCGCAAGTGTGCTGCATGGTGAAGCTCCTCTTGGGGTGGCAGGGAAATGGTTGTGCCGGATTATACCGCAAGTATGCGGGCGGCTGCGGGGAGGGTGTGGCGAAACTGGCTTTCAGGTAGCCTATTTGCAATCAGGCTACCTGAAAATCGTGTGGAGGTATTCGCTTGTGCTGCTTCGGTTATAAAATAGCCGGATAAAAAGATGAAATTAGATATGGAGCCGGATAATGGATAAACAGGATACGCAAAAGCTGTTGCAGCAATTGGGCAAGGAGGCGAAGCGGCGGCAGGAAGAGGCTGCGGCGCAGGCTAAGCGGCAGCGTCGGGACGAGCCGGATTTTGCGGCGGCGGTGGGCAAGGTTACGCCGCTGAAAAACAGTAATCGGGTGGCTGCGCCGAAAGACAATAAGCCTTTGAAACGGCGGTTTGATGAGATGGAATGGGATGAGGAGGAGTATTTCTACGTGAGTGCCGACAGCGAGCACGAGCCGCCACGTTCGTTTTGCAAAAATGGCCGCGGGCAGGATGATATCCGCCGCCTGGTGGCCGGGCATTGGCCGTGCGTTGGGCGTTTGGATTTGCACGGTTGCACGCGTGAGGAGGCGCAGCGGGAGTTGAGCGAGTTTATTGAGGAAGTGTTGCGCCGTGGGGTGTGCGCGGAAATAGTGCACGGCAGCGGGCTGGGTTCGCACGGCTTTGTGCCGGTGTTGAAAAGCTTGGTGCGCCGCTGGCTGATGGCACATCCGGAAGTGCTGGCTTATGCCGAGCCGCATGGTGCGAACGATGGGGCGGTGATCATTTTATTGCGCAAACGGCGCACGGGGTAGGCGTTTCTGTTTTGTTGTTTTATGTATAAGCTATCCCAGGTTGTTTTCGGATGATTTTTTAGGCAGCGGGGTGCTGGAACAGGGTTTGTGCCTTGAAGAATAAAGGCTTTAAAAGTCTGAATAAAAACGTTGCCAATCAGGCGCAAGACTGTTAATATTCCACGGAAATACAGAGTGTTGCAGCATTGTCGGCGCGGTGGAAATTTTCGGAAAACAACAGTTTCCCGGTTCGGCTGTTTAAGCATATGCTTTTATGGCCGATTTTTGCTGTGTTGCCAAACGAAAAAGCGAAGCTCTTTGATTAACCCAAGTAAAGAGGATAAGGATTTATGTCTGCCGAAAAACATGATATCGACCCGATTGAAACCCAGGAGTGGTTGGATGCGCTCAGTTCCGTGCTAGAAAACGAAGGCTCGGAGCGGGCGCATTTTCTGTTGGAAAACTTGGTGCGCTACACCCGCCGTCGCGGCGTGCACCTGCCGTTTAGCGCCACCACCGCGTATCTGAACACCATCCCGGTCGGCAAGGAGCAGAAATCACCCGGCAATCAAGAGCTGGAACACCGCATCCGCGCTGCCATCCGCTGGAATGCTGCCGCCATGGTGCTGCGTGCCGGCAAAAAAGATTTGGAATTGGGCGGCCACATCGCTTCCTTCCAGTCTTCCGCTACTTTGTATGACGTGGGCTTCAACCACTTCTGGCGTGCCAAAGACGAAGCTGCCGGTGAAGAAGGCGATTTGATTTATGTTCAAGGCCACTCTGCTCCCGGCATTTATTCCCGCGCCTTCGTGGAAGGCCGCCTGAGCGAAGATCAGCTGAACAACTTCCGCCAAGAAGTGGGCGGTAACGGCCTGCCGTCTTATCCGCACCCGCACCTGATGCCTGATTTCTGGCAGTTCCCCACTGTATCCATGGGCTTGGGCCCGTTGATGGCGATTTACCAAGCCCGCTTCCTGAAATATTTGGAGTCTCGAGGCCTGGCCAAAACCAAGGGCCGCAAAGTATGGTGCTTCTGCGGCGACGGCGAGATGGACGAGCCGGAAAGCCAAGGCGCTATCGCTTTGGCCGCCCGCGAAGGCTTGGACAACCTGATTTTCGTTATTAACTGCAACCTGCAGCGTTTGGACGGCCCGGTGCGCGGCAACGGCAAAATCATCCAAGAACTGGAAGGCAACTTCCGCGGCGCAGGCTGGAATGTATTGAAAGTGATTTGGGGGCGCCGTTGGGACGGTCTCTTGGCACGCGACACCAACCACGCCCTGAAGCAGCGCATGGAAGAATGCTTGGATGGAGACTACCAAACCTTCAAGTCCAAAGACGGCGCATACGTTCGCGAACACTTCTTCAACACGCCCGAACTGAAAGCACTCGTGGCTGATATGTCTGACGACGAAATCTGGGCCTTAAACCGTGGCGGCCACGACCCGTACAAAGTTTACGCTGCTTATCATGAAGCCGTGAACAACGCCGGCGGTCGCCCCACTGTGATTTTGGCCAAAACCATCAAAGGCTACGGCATGGGTGCATCCGGCGAAGGCCAAAACGTTGCCCACCAAGCCAAGAAAATGGACGTGAAGTCGCTCAAACAGTTCCGCGACCGCTTTGGTATTCAGGTAACCGACGAGCAAATCGACAGTGGCGACTTGCCCTACTTCCGCTTTGCTGAAGACAGCCCGGAAATGCAATACCTGCGCGAACGTCGCAACGCCTTGGGCGGTTACTTGCCGGCACGTAATCCGAACAACGAAGCCCTGCCGATTCCGGCTCTGGAAACCTTCGACGCCCAGCTGCAATCCAGCGGCGATCGCGAATTCTCCACCACCATGGCTTTCGTACGCATCTTGGCTGCTTTGTTGAAAGACAAGCAAATCGGCCGCCGCATCGTGCCGATTGTGCCCGATGAGAGCCGCACCTTCGGTATGGAAGGTATGTTCCGCCAATACGGCATTTGGAACCCGAAAGGTCAGCAGTACACCCCGCAGGATAAAGACCAGCTGATGTTCTACAAAGAGAGCGTGGATGGCCAAATTCTGCAGGAAGGCATCAACGAGCCGGGTGCTATGGCCGACTGGATTGCTGCTTCCACCAGCTATGCCAACAACCGTTACGCCATGATTCCGTTCTACATCTACTACTCCATGTTCGGTTTCCAACGCATCGGCGATTTGGCTTGGGCTGCCGGCGACATGCACGCACGCGGCTTCCTCTTGGGCGGCACCGCAGGCCGCACCACTCTCAATGGCGAAGGCCTGCAACACGAAGACGGCCACAGCCAGCTGCAAGCCGACCTGATTCCGAACTGCGTCAGCTACGACCCGACCTTCCAATACGAAGTGGCCGTAATCGTACACAACGGTCTGCAACGCATGTACGTGGATAACGAAGACGTATTCTTCTACATCACCCTGATGAACGAAAACTACGCCCACCCCGCCATGCCGCAACGCAAAGGCATCGAGCAGGAAATCCTCAAAGGTATGTATCTATTCCGCGAAGGCGGCAAAGGCGACAAACGCGTTCAGCTGATGGGCTCCGGCACCATCCTGCAGGAAGTGATCCACGCTGCCGATTTGCTGAAAAACGATTTCGGTGTGGAAGCCGACATCTGGTCTTGCCCCTCGTTCAACCTGCTGCACCGCGAAGCCATCGAAACTGACCGTTGGAACCGCCTGCATCCGGCTGCCGAGCAGAAACTGCCCTTCGTGAGCCAGCAGCTGCAAGGCCATGCCGGCCCGGTTGTCGCTGCTACTGACTACATCCGCAGCTTTGCCGATCGCATCCGCGCCTACATCCCCAAAGAAAACGGCGATTATGTAGTGCTCGGTACCGACGGTTTCGGCCGCTCCGACAGCCGCGCCAACCTGCGCAGCTTCTTCGAAGTAGACCGCTACCATGTGGCCGTGGCTGCGCTGGACGCTTTGGCCAAACAAGGCAAAGTGGGCAAAGACGTGGTGCAGAAAGCCATCGAGAAATACGGCGTTCAAACCGAAGTTGCCCCCAGCTGGAAACGCTAATCCCGGCCTGAAGTTTTCAGGTAGCCTTGCCCCCGCGGTAGAGGCTACCTGAAAAACAGAAAAGGAAAAATATGAAACCCTTATTCGTTGTATGCTCCGTCGCCTTGCTGGCTGCTTGCGTTTCCAATGCGCCGGTGGTGCAGGAAGAAAGCACCAGCTACGACAGCAGCACCCAAGCACGCGTGCGCCTTTACGGCCAAAACCAAAAACCCACCATTATGGTGAGCGGCATCGACTGCGAAGCCGAAGATCGGCGAGCCCGCCGCGGCCATAAAGTGAACGTGGGCGGCAGTTTGGGCGATGCGTTCGGCTCGTTTGCCGGTACGGCCAGAAGCCGCAGTTTGGGCATAGCCGAAACCGAACACAGCAAAAACATCGGACAAATGAACGGTATCCTCTCGCGGGCATTTTTCCGCGAGTATGCCGTGCCGGCCGGCAAAGCTGTGAACGTACAGGCTGCCTATATCGGCTTGCGGAATGCGATGGAAGGCGCTACCGAAACCGTCATCCAACACGAAGGCTCGTGCAACACCCGCATGGCTTCATTCGTGCCCCAGGCCGGGCACGATTACGAAGTGATCGGCCTGTCCGGGCGGCGCTGTGCCGTGGCCGTGTATGAAGTCGGCACCCAAGGCGAGTTGAAGCCGGTGGAATTGCAAGACGCGGTAAGCTGCCGAAGAAGGCGTTAAGTTAACGGTGTCTGAATCTGTTCAGACCATATCCAACCGAATACCAAAGGAACTCTCATGAGTATTGTAGAAATCAAAGTCCCCGATATCGGCGGACACGAAAATGTAGATATTATTGCCGTGGAAGTCAAAGCCGGCGACACCATCGCGCTGGACGACACCCTGATTACCCTGGAAACCGATAAAGCCACCATGGACGTACCGGCCGATGCCGCTGGCGTGGTGAAAGAAGTGAAGGTAAAAGTGGGCGACAAAGTGTCTGAAGGCGATGTGATTGTGCTGGTGGAAGCCGCCGGTGCTGGCGCCGCTGCCGCTCCGGCTGCGGCGCCCAAAGCCGAAGCCGCTCCCGCACCTGCTGCGCCCGCCGCTGCTCCGGCTGCTGCCGCCAATGTTCAGGTAGCCGTGCCCGATATCGGCGGCCACGCCGATGTGGATGTGATTGCCGTGGAAGTGAAAGTGGGCGATACCGTGGCGGTGGACGATACCCTGATCACTCTGGAAACCGACAAAGCCACCATGGACGTGCCCAGCACCGCTGCCGGCACCGTTACCGCCGTACACATCAAAGTGGGTGACAAAGTGTCTGAAGGCAGCATCATCATCGATGTGGCCGCCTCTGGTACACCTGCCGCTGTCGCGCCCGCTGCAGCCGAAGCGCCAAAAGCCGCACCCGCGCCTGCTGCCGCCCCGGCCCCCGCCCCCGCTGCACCTGCCGCTCCGGCCACTGCCGCCTATGGCAGCGCACCCGTGAACGAAGCCGGTTTCGCCAAAGCCCACGCCGGCCCCTCCGCCCGCAAACTGGCGCGCGAACTGGGTGTGGATTTGAGCCTGGTGAAAGGCAGCGGCAACAAAGGCCGCATCACCAAAGACGATATCAAAGCCTTCGTTAAAGCCGCCATGCAGGGCGGTGCAGGCAAGCCTGCAGCTGCCGGTGCTTCTTTGGGCGGCGGCTTGGATTTGCTGCCGTGGCCGAAAGTGGATTTCGCCAAATTCGGCGAAGTTGAAGTGAAAGAGCTCAGCCGCATCAAGAAGATTTCCGGTCAAAACCTGTCGCGCAACTGGGTAATGATTCCGCACGTTACCGTACACGACGAAGCCGACATGACCGAGCTGGAAAGCTTCCGCAAACAGCTCAACAAAGAGTGGGAGCGCGAAGGCGTGAAACTCTCGCCCCTGGCCTTCATCATCAAAGCCAGCGTGGCCGCGCTCAAAGCCTTCCCCGAGTTCAACTCCTCGCTCGACGGCGACAACCTGGTGTTGAAAAAATACTTCCACATCGGCTTTGCCGCCGACACCCCCAACGGCTTGGTGGTGCCTGTGATTAAAGATGTGGACAAAAAAGGCCTTAAAGAAATCAGTATCGAGCTGGGCGAATTGAGCAAAAAAGCCCGCGAAGGCAAGCTCAAACCGCAGGAAATGCAGGGCGCCTGCTTCACCATTTCCAGCTTGGGCGGCATCGGCGGCACTGGCTTCACCCCGATTGTGAATGCCCCCGAAGTAGCCATCTTGGGCGTGTGCAAATCACAGATGAAACCGGTATGGAACGGCTCCGATTTCGAAGCCCGCCTGATGTGCCCGCTCTCCCTGTCGTTCGACCACCGCGTGATCGACGGCGCAGCCGGCATGCGCTTCACCGTGTTCTTGGCCAACCTGCTCAAAGACTTCCGCCGCATTTCCCTGTAAGCGTTTGGGCATGATTAAAAGGCTACCTGAAAGTTTTCAGGTAGCCTTTTTGTTGTTATGTGGCGATGCTGGAGTATTGCTATTTTTAAGTTTCCAGCTTGAAGGAGGGTAGGGCTATTAAGGATCATGGTGATGCAGTTGTAATATCTGCAGGCATATTTGCTCCATTTGCTTTGAGCTATTGATATGGCTAGGCTAGCCGTTAGTAGGATGGCATGTATTAGCCAATAAATTCTCAGGTAGCCTATGGACAGTAGGCTACCTGAAATGTTGTGGCATTTGGGCTGCAATATCCAACAGGTTTAATCGAGTAGCAATCGGTGCAAGATATTTTCGTAAATGGCAGAAAGCCGGGGGATAGCGGCAAGCTCGATGTGCTCGTCGATTTGGTGGATGCTCTCATTCACTGGGCCGAGCTCGATAAGTTCGTTGGCAATGGCTTTAATAAAGCGGCCGTCCGATGTGCCGCCGCTGGTGGAGAGCACAGCTTGGATGCCGCACTCTTCAGCAATGGCAGCTTGGGCAGCTTGGGTGAGGCGGCCGGCTTCGGTAATGAAGGGTTGGCCGGAGAGCTGCCATTGGAGGCTGTAGTGCAGATGATGCTTATCTAATATGGCTTTTACCCGGCGTTGCAGGCTTTCAGCATCTGTTTCTGTGGAGAAACGGAAGTTGAATTGAACGAATAGCTCGCCGGGGATGACGTTGGTGGCGCCGGTGCCGGCGTGGATATTGGAAATTTGGAAGCCGGTGGGCGGGAAGTAGGCATTGCCGTTGTCCCAATGCTCAGCGGTGAGCTCGGCCAGGGCGGGGGCGGCAAGGTGAATAGGATTGGCGGCGAGGTGGGGGTAGGCGATGTGGCCTTGTTTGCCATGGATGGTGAGGTTACCTGAAAGCGAGCCGCGACGGCCATTTTTGATGGTATCGCCTAGGATGTGTTCCGCGGTAGGCTCGCCGACGATGCAGTAGTCGATATGCTCACCGCGTTGGCGTAGGGTTTCCACCACGCGCACGGTACCGTCTTTGCCGTCGCCTTCTTCGTCTGAAGTAATTAGCAGGGCGAGGCTACCTGAAAATTGTGGATGCTGTGCAATAAAGCGTTCGCAGGCAGTAATGAAACAGGCAATGCTGGTTTTCATGTCGGCTGTGCCGCGTCCGTAGAGTTTGCCGTTACGTTCAGTGGGCTGAAACGGCGGAGATGTCCATGTTTCGGCTGGGCCAGGCGGAACAACGTCGGTATGTCCGGCAAAACACACGAGAGGCGTACTGTTGCCGTGCCGTGCCCACAGGTTTTGTGTACGGCCGAAGGGCATGGGTTCGATAGCAAAGCCAATGGCGCGCAGGCGTTCGGCAATGATCTCTTGGCAGCCATGATCGTCCGGGGTAACGGAGGCTTGGGCGATAAGCTGTTTGGCTAGCTGGAGAGAGGCTGTTTCGGGCATATGGGGAGAATTTGGGATGGATAGTGATGAGGCTGGGTTATAGCGGGTTTGCCGGAATTTGCCAAGTTTCAGGTAGCCTGCAAACTGGGAAAGGCTACCTGAAAATGAAACCACACAATTTAAAGCTGTTGATAAAATAGCTTTCAGCGCATTTATTTTTACTGACGAATGAAATAGCTAGCCAATATTGTGCATAAATAGAGAATATTTTCGGCGAAATAGCTTGACTTAAAAATTAAGCCTAACTATAATTCGAAACTTCACAGCGCACCCGTAGCTCAGTTGGATAGAGTATCTGGCTACGAACCAGAGGGTCGGGCGTTCGAATCGCTCCGGGTGCGCCATAATTTATCCGCGCCCATCGTCTAGCGGTTAGGACATCGCCCTTTCACGGCGGTAACGGGGGTTCGATTCCCCCTGGGCGTGCCAACTTTCCGTACTATGAACCCCTATAGAATCATTGATAATTCGTTCCGGGTTGTAGTGTATAACCACTTCAGTGGGATTTATATCAATTTTCCTGATAAAGCTCTGCAATAAAATGCGGAGCTTTTTTTCATTTGCAGTATTCAGGAGGATAGTTTTCAGCGTGCGTAATGCGCTGTCGACATCAATCTCCGGGATTGCATCAACATCGGGCGCGCCAGCCAGCTTATCGAGTTCGATGAGCAGGGTTTGTTCCCGTTCATCATAACCGGCCACGCGCTCAAGCAGGGAGCGGCTGTCTGAACCGGACAGCCCTGATTCCACCAGTTCAAACAGGGTATTGCGCCGGCGTCGTAGTTCGGTGAGTTCTTGCTGCAGTAGCTTGTGCTGCTCGGCATTATTGGTACGTTTTTCGACGTATTTCCGATAAGCCTCACCAATAAAATCGCTGACCACTTCTTGGGTAAGTAGTTTGTCGACCACAATATTTAGCAGGTAGTCATCCAGCTTTTCGGCCGATATGCGGCGCGATATGCAATCGCAACCTTTCTTGAAGCCGCTGCAGTTGTAGTAATTGTAGCGACGTTTGGTTTTGCTGGTAGCGGTTTCAATGCTCATGGCTTTGCCGCAGTGACCGCACCGCAGCAAACCGGTGAATAGGAAACGGCTGGAAGGGCTGCCGGTTTGCTTATAATCTGGCCGGTAGCGTTTTTGTACGGCTTCGAAATCTTTTTCCGAAACCAACGGCTCGTGGGTTTGCCGAATAATCCACTCTTCCGGCGGGTTGGGTTTGTTGCCGCTGCGTTTGTTATACACGGTCTGACCGAGGTAGACACGGTTTTTCAGCATATGCGACAGGCTGGCGGCCTGCCATTCGGCCCCGCGCCGGGTATAGCCGCGCCCAGTAAAGCTGCGGGCGATGGCAATGGCACCCTCCCCCGCCGCAAAACGGCGGAAGGCTTCCTGCACCAATGTTTTTTCAGCATCGTTCGGCACCAGTTTACGGCGTTTGCCCTGACTGGTTATTTGATAGCCGAACGGTGCGCGTCCGCCGTTAAACCAGCCTTCTTCCGCGTTTTTCAACATGGCGCGGCGGGTGTCGCGACTGATTTGGCGCGACACCTGCTCATCCATAATCTCCATAATCGAATCGGTGAACCAGCCCTCGTCGGTGTCGCTATCGATATTCATCGATGCATATACCAGGCGGGTACCGCTTTCACGCAGCAGCAGTTTGTAACTGGCAGCATCCAACTTATTACGGGCGAAACGGGAGGTGGACCAGACGATAAAGTAGTCCACATCATTTACCGCACAATAATGAATCGCGCGTTGAAAAGCCTGCCTTTTCACGGCCGAAGTGCCGGTAATGCCCTCATCGCGGAATATCTGCAGCACGCTGGCACCGAGCTCTTTGGCTTTCTTTTTGCATTGATCTGTCTGGGCATCGATTGAAATACCCTCGTCGGCTTGGCGGGTGGTGCTGACCCGCACATAGATGATTGCTCGTTTCATGATTTCCCTTCCTGTGTAGGATGGATTTTACTGCCTATCCTGTGCCAAAAATACCCCTGTTTTGTTCTTGTCTTTGGTCGTTTAATGCCCGTATGACCGACCATTCTTCCCAATCCCTCGATACCGTTGTTTTCCGCTGCACCGCCTGCAAGCACACTTTTGAGTGTCCCCCGCAAACGGTGCAGGATGCGCCTGAATGCGAGTGGCACCCGTTTGCCTATCAGGCAGCCTGCCCGAAATGCGGGGAGACCTGCGCCCAGGCGGCCTGGCACCGCAACCTAATGAAGGGTTGGGCGAATGCCACTGGCCCGAAGACGCCGGAAGGCAAGGCGGCGGTGCGTAAGAATCTGGAAGGCCACCCGACGCCGGAGGAAACGCGAAGGACCCGCTTCAATGCGCTCAAGCATGGCATGAATGCCCGCACCGCCACCTATTTCCCAGCTAAGCCGGACGGCTACCCGGCCTGCCGCACCTGTACGGTGGATCGCGAATACTGCCGCAGCCAGCCGGCCTGCGTAAAGCAGACGCAGCTGTTTATGCTGCACCACGCCGCGTTCGAGCAGCGCGACCCACGGTATTTGACCGAGATTTATGCCGATATGCAGGCGGCCATTACCGCTATCGTCCAGCAGATACTGCAGACGATTGTGGCGGACGGCGTGGTTTTGCGCGCACCGGCATGGAAGGTGGATCAGGAAGGCAATGTAGTGATCGGCGAATACCTCGACCGGGCCAGCGGCGAGATGAAGGTGATTTACGAAGTCCACTCCCATCCGCTGATTCGCAGCCTGCAGGATTTCTTGAGCAAAAACGGTCTGTCGCTGGCCGATATGGGTATGACGCCGAAAGTCATCGAGCAGGAAGAGCAGGCATTAGGCCACCTGAAACAGGATGCCGCCACCCAGCAGTCGCTTTTGGAATACTCCGAGCGCAGTGCCAAAGCGCTGGAAAATTTATCGGTACTGGCACAACGCGCTAACGAACGCAAACAGCAAGACCCGGTATTGATTGAATACCGGCAGCAGAACGGGGATAAATCATGAAAGAGTTTGCAATCAGCGCCCTGTTTCTGGGTAGCAAGGTGGCAATCGTGTATGTAGCCTATCTGTCGGCGAAAGAACGGGTACCGCATTGCGGTTGGTTGGTATTCGCCGCGGTATTTTATGTATGTTTTTTCGGGTTAAAGGTGGATTGATGCTGCCGTCGGAATACTGTGCCGACTGCGGCACCAAATTGGACGGGTACGAGCAGTTGCAATATTTGGACGTGTGCCGCGACTGCTATGAGGAATGGGCGGCGTATTTGGCACAGTTGGCTCCACAGACGGAGGCTGCATGACGACCGCCGCCCAACGCATCCAAATACAGCATAGTGCCGAGCAGGAAATCATGCGCTATGCCCGACCTGATCCGGTTACCGGCATCAGGCCGCATGCCCTGTGGCACAAGCATGTGCACAACGTCGATCTCGACCCGATGCAGGTGTTGAAGATGCAGGAGATGGACGACCACCGCAATACGGTGGATTTTTCCTGCCGCCGCACCGGTAAAACTGCGGTGAAAGAAATGTACTGCCTGGAATATTTGGCTACTACCCCTTTCCAAGAAGAAGGGATTGTGGCGCCCCGCTTACAGCAGAGCCAAACCAACCTGATGTATCACATCGATGCCATCCGCCGCAGCCCGATTTTGAGCGGTTGGATCGGCTATAAATCCGGGCGGCGACAGATTGCCGACACGCGTTACCAGTTCCACAACGGCAGCAAGGCCGTCTGCTACGGCATCATGAGCCAAATTGACGGTGACGGCCTAAGTATCGGTTCGCTGGAAGAAATCGACGACATGCCGGCCGACCGGCTATTTTCCCGCTTCCTGCCGATGCTGGGTTCGGCTCGGCGCCTTGGGGTGGACAGTTCGGTGAGTTTCGACCCGCAGATCCGTATCACCGGCGTGTATAAAGGGGCGGACGTGCTGACCCAGTTGATTGATACCGGCGGCTACCATGTATTGCCGCCGGTAGACGTGTATCTCGGTATCGAACTGGGGATTCTGAATCAGGCGTTTGTGGATGAGATGAAGGAACAGTTACCGGATTCAGAGTGGATACGGCAGTTCTTGTGCATCAACGCTTCGGCGCAGAACCATATTTGGGAAAAATACATCCGCCGGGCGATGGCGGTGGGCTTGTCGGCTGGTTTGCAGGCAGCCTGCCCTCTGCCCGGCGGCCGCTACCGCAAAAAAGGTTTACTCAGTTTCGGTTATGACCATTCCGGCCACGGCGAGAGCGCACATGCTTCCAAGTCTGCCTTGGTGGTGTGCGAGCAGGTGGGGAATTTCGCTACCTTCCCGTTTGTGAAAACGTGGCCGGCGGGTACCGATGATGCGGTGGTGCAGCGTGACCTGTTCGGCTTTTGGGAGTATTTCCGCCCGGATTACGCGATGGGCGATGCCTATGGCTTGGGTATGCTGACCAACCTGAACGATATGCTGTTTGCTCGCGGTCTGACCGATATCGACCGACGCAGTATCGGTGATGGGCAATCGACTGCTTCGACTTGGATGCACTGGCCATTCGCCCCGATCCGTTTCGAGGGTATGACCAAGCACAATATGGCCAGCTTACTGCGCACCGCCTTTCACAACGGGCAGGCCGCCATCCCGTATGTGGACGACGGTAGTGACGCACTACGGACAAAAAATGCGGCAAATACCAGTTGGGGGCCGAGCCGATTGGATGAAATCGGTGCCGACAGCAGCGATTTTGCACTGTTTATCAGACAACTGGGTAATGTGAAATCGGCGCCGGCGAAAAACGCTGCCTACAACACCTACAAGATGGCGAACCCGAAAATCGGCGACGACTTGTTTGATGCGGCCTGTGCGGCGGTATATGCAATGATTACCGCCGGTATTGAGAATTACCAGCCGGGCGTGGTGCTGACGCGGCGCATCAGCCAAGAGCAACTACTGGGGCAATTATGAAACTGAACCGACCACCACCCCGCCCTCTTTCCGAGCAGGAAAAAATCGAAGTGGCCCGTAAGCGGGCGGAATGGATTGCCGCCTTCGGAGAGGACGACGACATGATTCGCCGGTTATATGAGGCGGGACTGATCGAAGGTTGGCGGTCAATCGTTAAAGTGGAGCGAATCGAAAATGGGGATCATCAATAGGCTGCTGCGCCGTTTCGGGCGTAGCCAATCCGATGCCATGCTGACCGGTGAGGAAGCGCACGGCATAACCAGCGAAATCGGGATGCGTCCAACGCCGGAGCGGCAGCAGCGGTTGGAATACAGCTGGGAAACTATTGACTACGACTACCGCGCGGTGGTGCTGGATATCCGGCGTATGGATCGCGAAGACGGGCGGGTAAAACGCATCCATAACCGGGTGGCGCGCGACGTGACCCGTGGCGGATTGGTGCTGCTGCAGGCCGACCCGAGCGCGCGGGTACAGCAGGCATGGCGCGAATTCGTACGCCGTCTGCAACTGAACAATGCGCAGAAACTAAAATCGGATGCGCGCGGGCTGGTAATGGAAGGTAACCTGCCGATGCAGTGGGTGCTGGATAATAAAGGGCAGGTGGTAGCGGCGGTGCGTATGCCGGCGGAAACCATCCGTCCAATAGTGGGCAACGACGGCCGCTTCAAGGATGTGTCGGCAGCTTATGCGCAATACGATTTCCAACGTGGTCAAGACATAGCAGTGTTCGGGCTGTGGCAGCTGACACTGGCGCGGCAAGACCCAGATAACTTTGATGACCTCTCTTCTCTCGGTCGGCCGTTTTTGGATGCCAGCCGCGAGATTTGGCGCAAACTGCGGCTGACGGACACCGACTTAGTAATCCGCCGCCACCACCGCAGCCCGATGCGCCTGTCGCATGTATTGGAAGGGGCGAGCGCGGAGGATTTGGAAGAATACCGCCAGCATACCGAGGCGAACAAAGACCAGATCACCACCGACTTCTACAGCAACAAAAAGGGCGGGGTGCAGGCGGTACAAGGCGACGCCACAATGGGTGAAATCGCCGATGTGGTGTATTTGCTGGACAGCTTTTTTTCAGGCAGCCCCTTGCCGAAAGGGCTGGCTGGCTATACCGACGGGCTGGCGCGCGACATCTTGGAAGACTTGAAGCGCGACTACTACGACGAAGTGGATCAGATACAGGACGTGCTGGCGATGGTGTACCAGCAGGGCTTCCGGCTGCACTTGCTGCTGCAGGGCATCCCGGCCGATGCGGAAAATTTCAGGGTGTCATTTGCAGAACGGCGCACCGAAACACTGAACCAGACCACCGACCGGGCACTGAAACTGAAAGCACTGCAGTTGCCGCAGTCGATGATTTGGGAGGAGCTGGGCTACAACCCGGCCGATGTGGAACAGCGGCGTGAGAACGATGAAAAGAACTACGACCCTTATCCAGAGGATGCGCATGTGCCGAGCGTGAAGGTAACGCCTGGCAACGCACCGAAGGGAGAGAGTATGACGAGCGTGGGTAATCATGGATGATATTCCGCGCGCACCGCATTCGCGTCCTGATTTAGCCGAAACCTGGACACTGGTGGCGGCGATGGAGCAGTCCAGCCGGGCAGCCTACCGCGCCGCCGGCAAACGCATCCGGCAGCAGGTGGCCGATTACGAGCATATTGGCATTGCCGAATTGGCAGAAATCCACCGCCTGCTGGATAGCGAGCTGAAGCAGCTGGAACAGGTACAGAATAGACTGCTGCACGATGGCATGCTGGCCGCAGCGGCGGCAGCAGCATTGGGCTGGCGCGGCCGCCGGCGTGAGCCGGAAGCAGAACGGCTACTGGTGCGGCACCTGCTGGATACGCCGCAGAAGGACGGTCTGAACTTGTCGGCGCGACTGTGGCGTATCCATGCCGGTGCCGCACGCGACCTGAAAAGTGTTGTGGATGTGGCAGTGCAGCGCGGCTGGGATGCCGAACACGCCCTGCAGCGCACCCTGAATATCACACCGGAATTGAAGCAGGCGCTGGATGAGGCCGGAGCGGGCGCAGTAGCTAGGCGCCTAGAAGCTGGATTGCTGGCCAATCCGGGCAATGCGGCCATGAAATTCCGTCGCGTGCTGCGCACCGAAATCAACCGCGCGCACGGCGAGCGCTACAAGCAGCTGGCGCGGGCGGACGAGAATGTGGTTGGGCTGCGATTCATGCTTTCACCGCGCCATCCGCGGGTGGATATTTGCGACGAGCATGCGGCAGCAGATTTATACGGGCTGGGTCAGGGCGTGTATCCGGTTGACGAGTGCCCGTGGCCGGCACATCCGAATACCTTCAGTTACACCGAAGCGGTGTATCGGGACGAAATCGGCAGCCTGAACCCTACAGTGGAAAAAGTACAAACCGAGATCGCTGCGGAAGCAGATGGGTTGTTGGAACGGGCCGCCGCCATTGAGCCGGTGATAACGGGCGACTTACAACGGATGGCTGCCGCCGTGCAAGCACGTATGGCTGGGTTGGATTACCGTTTCAAAGGCCGCGAATCCCTAATTCGCAAGATTGAAAGCAAAACATGGAGGCGTGATGTAACACCGGCCCGTGCTGCTGCTAATATCACAGATGTGTTGAGATATACGGTGTTGCTGGACGGGGAGAGTTTTGTCAGCCAGTATTGGCAGCTGCAGGAGCAACTGGCAGCCAGCGGTTACCAAACCAACAAGGTGTCGAATACTTGGCGTAAAAATGCAGTGTATAAAGGCATCAATACGACCATCATCAAAAATGGACAGGTATTCGAGCTGCAATTCCATACCGAGCAGAGCTTCAATTTGAAAAATAACGAGTTGCACAAACTCTACGAAGAGGCGCGGGAAATCTCCACCAGTACGGAAAGACGTGCCGAATTGCAGCGTCAGATGGTAGAATTAAGCAGGCAAATCCCGACCCCGCCCGGCATCAGTACGATTCAAACGAAAGCAGGGATACGATGAAACATCAATATTGGAAAGTAGACGGCAACCCAGACATCATTATTCGTGGTGATGAAGATGAAGACGGCAATGTTTACGAATGCGCCTTCTTCAATCGGCATACCCGGCAGTGGGACTACAGCGAATCCGGTTACTGGTGGGACGAGTGCTATATACAAGCCAATCTTGACGTACACAACCTGAGTGAGCAGGAAGCCTTAGCCCTGGTAGGTACAGTTTAAAATCTCCTAATTCCGGTTATTCCGGCATCTTCTTTTGGCGCCCTTTTGGGCGCTTTTCTTTTGCCAAAAATACCCCTGTTTTGTCATGCGCAAACCGCCTAATCTGCCATTATTGTCAGAGGGAGTTTCAATGAAACCGCGAATTTACCGCTTATCCGAAGAGAAACCGAGATGCCGTCGTGTGTTGTCGGCAGCAGCCACACCGCCGCTGTCTGGCAAGCAGACCTCATGGGTGACGATTACCCGCACCGGCTCGTTCACCGACCCGCGCTACGGGCCGTTTGAAATTACTTCACCGATGCTGTTGAGCATGGTGAAGAACTTCGATGAGCAGGTGGTGGGGCAGGAGATTTACATCGATGTGAATCATAAACCGGGCGACGGTGCTGCCGCCAAAATCCTAAAGTTGAGGGTGGAGGGTACCCGCCTGCGGGCATTGGCCGAATGGACTGATTACGGTCTGAAGGCAGTGCGGGAGCGCGGTTTCACCTATCTTTCCGCCGAATTTGCGGATAACTGGCAAGACAACGAGGGCGGTGCGTTTCACGGCCCGACTTTACTGGGTGCTGGATTGACGGTACGGCCCGTCATTAAGCGCCTAGATCCGATCACGCTGTCGTGCGAATCCGGCGGCGATACCCTGATTCTGGCCGAGCTGGCCGACGATTTGATGAAAAAAGCGAGAGCGAACATGGATAAATTGAAAGAATTTTTGAAAAAACTGGCCGAATCCGGCTATTCCGCCAAAGTGCAGGCACAAGTGAAAAAACTGGCTGAAGCGGCGGTGGACGAAAACACCGGCGAAGAAAAGGCCGCTGCAGTGATTGCCGAACTGGAAGGCATGGCGAAAACCCTGGCTGCCGCCGAAGACGAGGGAAAGAAAGCAGCCGCCCCGGCCGCGGCTGCCACTCCCGCCGCTCCGACTGCTGCTCCGGCACAGGCCGCCGCTCCGGCGAAAACCTTGAGTGAAGACGAACTGGAGGCGCTGGTGGCGAAAAAGCTGGCGGAAGCTGAGCAGGCTAAAGCGCAGCAGGCACAGGCACGCGAAGCCAACGAAAAACTGCTGGCGGAAGAAATCGGCAAGGCCGAAGGCTTGTCTGACGAGCTGAAAAAAGAATTGGCCGAAGGCGCCAAAGCGCTGCTGTCCGACCATGCCACCGAAGCACAGGTGAAACAGTTGGCGCAGCACCAAATCAATATGGGCAACCGCATGGCCGCCGCTTCTTCGCTGGCGGCGATGGGTTACAGTGTGGCCGGTTCGCCGCACATTACTGTGCCGGACGAAGGGGCAAAACAGTTGAGCCAGATTTATCAGGACAAGCTGAAGCAGTCCACGCTTTCAGGCAGCCTGAATTTTACCGACCAAGACAGCCCGTTTGCCAAGAAGGTGCTGTCCGAGTTCGACCGCATCTTTGCCCGCGAACTGCACGCCGAGCGCAAGCTGCTGTCCGGCGGCGAAATGGATATGAACCGCAGCCAACTGCCCTACGGTGTGCAGCGCGAAGTGATCCGCCAGGCGCTGCATGACCTGAACGTGCTGCAGCTGGTGCAGACGCTGACCGACTTCAGCGCCAATCAGACCACTCAGATTCCTTATGAAGAGCGCGATTTAGCGCCGGTGTACAACGACGGCATGGTGTTTGAAGGCCAGCCGATTCCGTTTGCCGGTGTGAGCCAGAAAATGGATTTGGCCTACATCAACCAGATGAAACTGGCGCTGTCGGTAACCAACGAGGTGGTGCATTTCACCCGCGCATCCGTTATCAACTGGGACGCATTGGGGCGCAACATCGAAACCAACGCCCGCATCCTGCGCGAGCTGGTGGCGCGCCGCCTGATCAACGAAATCCAGCGCGCCAGCGACAGCTACGCCGCGGTTGCGATTACCGACGAGGCGGTTACCCCGAACGCCACCAGCGGCATTTTCAAAACCGCGAAATTCCCGGTGGTGCGCCCGCATCAGAACCTGACTCTGCAGGGCGCAGCCGTGGGCGAGGCGGAAAACCCGATCACCATCAAGATTGGCGCCACCGTGGTTAAAGCCTACGACGGCACCAATGCCCAGCCGGCCGGCGACTACTTCCGCATCGTGGATTTGAACCAGGGTATTTTCCAGCTGGTGAACCAACTGGGTGCACCTAAGGCAGGCGCTACCGGCGTGAAAATCTCCTACAGCCAAGCCACCAACATCGTGCTGTTCAACTTGGATGTGGCCAGTGGTAACACACTGGAGAAACACCTGAACGGCCTGCTGCGCGAAGTGGGTGCGGCCAAGGCAAGCATGAGCGGCCAGCGTTACGAGCACGTGGACTACCTGCTGATGAGCCCGGTGTTGAACGACACCATCAGCAATGCCGAGCAGTTTGTAGTGAGTCTGAAACGCAACGGCTCTGATACCACCGGCGGCGGCGACCTGATGAAAATTAAGGACATCCCCGCCTACTCGACCAATGCGCCGCATACCGATATGGGCGACGGCCGCATCATCATGGGCGTGCGCGGTAATACCAGCTACACGGTAGCCAAGCCGTTCAGCACCGGCGATCTGTTCGAGATCACCAATGCGCAAGGCCAGCCGCTGGGCAAGAAAGTGGCCTATGGCGAAGAGTACAACGCCATCCACACGCCGAAGCCGGTACGCCACCGCAGCATTTCGGTGGTGGTATACAGCAAAACCAGCCGCGACGCGATTTAAAACCCAAGGCCCGCCCCATACCGGGGCGGGTATAAGGATGAAGCATGAAACAACTTCCCTATTACAACGACCAGCCGCACGCTGTTTTTGTGGGTGCGGTAATGATCCCGCCGGGGCATACCCGCCTGGTGGACGCAGCCTTACTGCCCCAACCGGAAGCCGACCCCGCCCCACCCTCGCAGCCTGCCGACCCTTTGGTGGAACTGTTGAAAGGCAATGTGGCGCAGGTGGTGGATGCTATACCCGGCTTAAGCATCGAGGATCTGACCCGTCTCGGCGATTTGGAACAAACCGGTGGCCAGCGCAAAGGCGTGTTGGGCGCGATTGCGGCACGCCTGCTGGATGAATCGAGCCAGCAGCAGGACGGTGGTTTGCAGCAGCCCAACCAGCCGCCGGGCGTTGAAGAGACGCCTAAGCAGGATGCTGAAAAAGATAGTGAGCATCCCGAACAAGATACCGAACAAGAACAGGTTGCCGAATGACTACACTCACCGCCGCCGCGGAACGGCTGACCAGCTCCATGCTGGACAGCAAGCGTATGTTTAAGGACGAGGATTATCCACGCCTGCTGCGTACCGCGCTGGCCGCATTGAATGCGGTGCGGCCGTTGCACAAGGTGGAGGTGTTGGAGTTGGCGGCGTGGCAGGCGTTGTATCCCTGTCCTGAAGACCTGAACTCGGTGTTTGCCTGCTGGTGGGGGCGCAGTTACAAGGCCCGCGCTGCAATCTGGGCGGACGACTACCCGGGGAGGCTGCCGGAATGGCGGGTACTACCCGGCGCCCAAGGACGGTTGCTGCAGGCACAACCGGCACCGAGTGCCCGGCAAATTCAGATATTAGGCAACCGCTGCGAACTGGAATATTGTGCCGACCATGTATTAACCGATACCGGCTGCACACTGGATTCGGAACTGCTGGATTTGCTGCATCTGCGCGCGCAAGCCGAAGCCATGCGCGATCTGGCCATGCGTAATGCCACTACTTCCTACCAGCTGCGCGAAGGTATCGGCAGTGTGCCGAAGAATGGCACGCCGGCCTACCTGTATCAGGAACTGTTGGCGGAATTCGAACGGCGGGTGCTGTAATGAGGATGCATTACCGCATTAACGACGCCCATGTGCTGGCCGCACTGCAGCAAGCGCCGGCAGTGATGGAGCGCCACCTGCAACGCGGGTTGGATGCAGCCGGACTGCAGATGGTGCAGACGGCCAGGCAGAAGCTTCGGCAAAACGACAGCCTCGCACTTTCCACGCTGATTCAGGCAATCACGGTTGAGAAGACCGGCACGCTGGAGCGGGAAGTGCTGCCCGGCACCGATTACGCTATCTATCTGGAGAAAGGCACCCGCGCCGGTTACCGCCCGGCTCCTGCGCCGCTGCTGGCTTGGCTAAGAACCCGTCGGGCGGCGGAGCCGGAGCGGGCGGTTTTCAGACTGCAAAAGCATATCCAACGGCACGGCACCAAGGCCCATCCGTTTTGGCAGCCGGCTTTTGAGGATGCGGCGCCGCGGATGGTGCAAATTATCCGTGATGAAGTGCGGCGCGGTGTGCGGGAGGTGTTGGGATGAATATTTTCCAGGCCGAAATCGACCGCCTGAAAAGCGGGATTGCCGAAGCGCTGCCGGGCGTAATCGTGCGCGGCTCGCTGATTGACCACGAATCATTGCGCCGCGACGAGCTGCAAAACGGGGTGATCACGGTGCTGTTGGAGCGGATTGAGAACGATGGCGACTGGCGCAGCAAGCTGCGGCTGCTGATTACCGGCCAGCTGGAAGTGCCGGGACGTCCGGGCGATGTGGAAGAGCAGGCGGCACTGGGTGCGGTAATCGAGAAAGCAGAAATCGCCTTGTATGCCCGGCTACGTGCTTATCTACGTAACACCGGCGGGCTGCCGCATATCGAGGCGCGCGAGGTGCAGTTTTCGGCGCAGAGCAAACCGCCGTTCGGTTGGTTTCTGTTGCGGGCGGATTACGGACCGTTGAACGAAGCTTGCCTGGATTGGGATTTCGGCGGCGGCGCTGTGCCGGAAGCGATGTATCCGCCGCAGGTTGAGCAGGCTATCAGCACGCTCTCCGGTGTGGATGTGAAAATTGATATTGAGCCGCACGAGAGCGCGGTCGAGCATCATAAGTGGGTGGATGGTGACGAATCAACCAGCCAGCCAGATGTAAAAACAAATGTGGAGCTGAAGTGATGGAACAGAAATATTTAAAACCGAAAGACGGGCTGTTGGTTCGGCTGGAAGACGGTATGGGCTATGTGGACGCGGAAGGCCAATTGTTGCCTCTAACGGCCTATTACCGCCGCCGTCTGGCCGACGGGGATTTGATTGAGGTAACTGAAGCGAAAGCGAAAGGCAAATAAAAATGGCTGATAATATTGTATTTGATACGATTCCATCCGATACCCCGCTTGGCGGGATCTTCTTGGAAATCGATCCCTCCCGCGCATTGGAAGGGCCCGTGGCCGTAGAGCGCAAGGTGCTATTGATGGGGCAAAAACTAGATAGCGGCACCACCCCGCTGCTCACGCCACGCCGCATCACCAGCGCACAGGACGCGGAGGTACAGTTCGGACGCGGTTCAATGCTGCACCGCATGGCGCTGGGTATGCAGGCTGTGTTTGATGAAGTTGGCTTTTTAGATGTGTCCGCCATTGCGCTCGAAGATACCGGCGTGGCCGCCAGCGCCACCATTACCGTGGCCGGCCAGGCGATTGAAAGCCGGGTATTGAACCTGTATATCGCCGGCGAGCAGGTGCAGGTGGTGGTGGCCAGTGGCGAGGATGCCGCCGCCATCGCAAAGAAAATCAATACAGTGCTGGCCGCCCGTACCGACCTACCCGTCAGCAGCGCGGTGGAAGACAAAGTGGTTACGCTGACGGCGCGCAATAAAGGCGAAACCGGCAACGGCATGGAAGTGGCATGGCAGTATTTCGACGACGACCGCCTGCCGCGCGGCATCACCGTCACTATTTCCGGTGGCAGCAACGGCGTGGGGGCGTTGGCCGGCGGCAGCGGCGCGCCGGATGTGGCCGCCGCGCTGGCGGCGGTGGACGAGCAATGGTTCTACACCATCATCAGCCCTTATACCGACCAGAACAACCTTGCCAAAATTGAAGCCGACATGAACGGGCGCTGGGGCGGTATGAACATGAAGACTGGCCATGTGTTCAACGCGTTAAACGGCACCCATGCCGAGCTGACTACCTTCGGCAACAAGCGCAACAGTGCGCACGGCAGCGGCTGGGGCTTGAAAGGCTGCCCCACTTGGGCGCCGGTACGCGCCACCTGCTTCGGGCTGACCTGCCAATACTACGGCAACCAAGACCCGGCCCTACCGCTGAAGGCGGTGAAGGTGCCCGGGGTGCGCGCACCGCGCCTGCAAGACCGTTTCAATTATGGCGAGCGCACCTTGCTGGTGCGAGACGGCATTTCCACCACCACGGTAAACGCGGCCGGCGAAGTGTATTTAGAGCGGGTGGTTACCTACTACCAGCAGAATGCGCTGGGCTTGGACGATACCAGCCTGAGCAGCTTGGAAGCGAAGTGGACGGTGGATTACTACCGTTATCAGGTGCGCGCCCGCATCGCCCTGCGATTCCCGCGCCACAAGTTGGTGAACGACGGCACCAATATCGGGCCGGGGCAGAAATTTGTAACCCCGCAGATGATCAGCGACGAAATCACCGCGCTGGAGCGTGATTTGGAAGAAATGGGCATCGTGGAAGATGTGGATACCAGCAAGAAAAACCGACTGGTATTGCGCAGCAAAACCGACCCGGACCGTGTGAACGCAGTGCTGCCGCCGAATTTGGTGAACCAGTTCCGCACCTTCGCTGCGGTTGTGCAATATCGTTTATAAGGAATAAGTTATGAGTAATGTAACCGGATTATGCTATGTGCGCGTGAACGGCCAGCGCCTACAATCGAAAGAAGGCGCTACCCTGAAACCGGGCGGCCCGGTGGCCGAGATGGTGACTGCGGTCACCGGGGTAGTGGGCGCGGCCACAAAAGAATTGCAGGCTGCCGAGATTAAAGCCAAAATCGTACACACCGGCGATTTGGACATCACCGCCGTGCAGCGTTGGCGCAATTTTACCGCCACCTTCGAAACCGACAGCGGCCAGCGTTACCTGATCCGAAATGCCTCGGTGGTGGATGCGGTGGAGCTTTCCGGCCACGAAGTGGACGTAACCATCGGCGGGCAGGAAGCCGAGCGCGTATAGATTTCCCTCCTGTGTGTGTTGTGTGTGAAGCAAGCAGCCGCCCCGCGTGGGCGGCTTTATTGTGCGCGGGTATAATGACTTCGCTTTTCACACGAGGGGGGATGATGGCTAAGAAACAGGATGGCTGCTTCATTACTGCGGCATTGATTGCGATAGGAATAATGACGGTTTGGGAGGCGTTTGGTTGGTGGATTTTGGTTATCCTATTGCTGTGCGCCGCCTGTTGGTGGTTTTTTAACCGAAAATCGCCAGTTGTTCAGTCGAAACAAGACTCTTCTATTCAACAGGAAAATGAACCGACGATAACTATCGGAGTCTATACCCGGTCAATAGGTCCAGATTATTCCAAGCCATATCAGCGACCAGATCATGATGGTGAGCGGATGTTCGCTGAGTTAAGGGATTTTGTCGGCGTGGGGGATTATGATGCGGTTCGGCTCGCATTAAGGAAAATCGCATGGGGTACGCACCGCTATTCCACACCGATGTTTAAGGCGCAGTTGGCGGATTTCATCGCCGAATTTGCCAAAATAGACCCGTTGTTTAACGGGATGTGGTCTGCATATAAACGGCTTATTTCCGATAATCCTGGAATGATACAAAGCAAGGTTTATCAGGTGTTCCCTAATGTATCGGTTGATGACCAACGTTATGTGCTATATTTCGCAGAACATTTAAACGTATTGAAACGGAAGAAAAAAGGGAATAGTTATACGCTTTTCCTTCCAACGCAGTTGATTGATACGGATGAAGTAAAGGTGATGGATGATTTGTCGGCAATAGAACGGCAAATGTTACTTGAGCTTTCAGAAAGGAAATATATAAGGCTTCCTCTGCATGAATATTGGTCTCGGCATTTGGAGAACCCGGAAAAAACATTAGGGAAGTTGGTTTCCCTCGGATATTTTAAACGGGCAGATGATAGCGAAGTTCTCGATGCTTTTTATAAAAAGGCAGAGCTGGCTATGATCCTGAAAGAAGCAAAGCTGCCTGTAAGCGGTACAAAAGAAGTCGTCATTAACCGTATTTTGGAACAGCTGCCGAATGTGGCGGAGGAGTTAGTGATGGGTAAAGATTTATTCAAACCAACCCGTACCGATTAAATCACCAAGCATCTCAGGCTACCTGAAAAACCGCTTGACCTTTCAGGTAGCCTGAACTAAGATTGCGCCGTGGCTTCAATCAGCCACACGGGTTTGACAGCCCGGATTTCACAGGCAGACCAGCCGCTGCCGAACGCCTTTGAGCGTCAAGCGGCGTTTTTACGTCTGCAATCCCAGTTGTTCCTTTTCTACGGGGCGTATTGGGTGGGAGGCTTCGGCCTGCCGGTTTCTGTGATCCGGTCTGTCAACCCATCCTTTGCGCCCCGCCTCACGTTTGACAGCGTGTCGGGGCATCACCCTCACAGAAAAGGACAATATCATGCCTTCCATCCGTTCGGCCTTCCGCCGCCCGCTGGTTGCCCAGCATATCCGCACTTTCCCCAACCTAAGCCAAGCCGCCGCCTTCATTGACCGCCTGACGGCATCACGTACCGACAGCTACCGTTTCAATATCCAGCAGACCGCCGCCGACCGATGGGCGGTATGCCGCGTGATTTCGGGAGGGGTGCAATAATGACTGCCGCCCCCTTCTTCTCCGCCGCCGACAGCTGCGGCATGGACCGCTATTTCACCCGCGCGCAGCAGGACACCCTGTTGCGCGGCCTCGCTGCCTTCGCCGCCAAGGAAGACCGACGCGATTACGCCTGGATCCGCTTCCTGCTCTATTCCGGGCTGCGCATCGGCGAATTCACCAAGATCACCTGCGGTCAGGCTTGGGCGGCTCTGGACACCCGCCACCTCTATATCCCTGCCGAACACCGCAAGGGGGGACGGCGCGACCACAAGGTGCTGCTGCACGACAAACTGCGGCAGGCACTGGAAGACCTACTCGAACTGCAGCTTGAGTTCGGCGGCAGCCAGTCCGACGGCGAGCCGCTGGTATTGGGGCGCGGCAGCCGGGCCATCACGCCGCGTGCACTGCAGCTGCGCTTTGCGCAATGGATGGTGGTGTTCGGCCTGCCGCAGGAGGCCACACCGCACTGGCTGCGCCACACCTGCGCCATGCGTGTACTGCGCGCCAGCCGGGCGGAAGACAAGCTGGGCACGGTGCAGCGGGCATTGGGGCATACCAGCCCGGCCAGCACACGCATTTACGCCCACGCCACCAAGGAGGAATTGGAGCAGGCGCTGACCGATGCCTTCGCCGACCCGGCACCGGCCAAACCGCCGCGCCGTACGCTTTCCAACCTGAGAAAAATGTATTACAGCAGCAGACAGGAGGTGTACTGATGGAACTGAAAACCCCGCTCACCGATACGCCGGTTCAGGTAGCCTGCTGCCCCAGCCTGAATGATGTGGCAGATGAGATTTTCGGCTGCCGCGCGGCCTTCGACGGTATGGTAACGCTATTATCCTGCTCCAATTCGGACAAGGTGGATATCGAACTGCTGATTCAATGGCTGAAAACCTTCGGCCTGCGCCTGAACCTGTGCGAGAAAATGATTCAGCGGGTAACGGACGACTACTACGACCATACCTGCTGCTGATCCATCCGCCCCGCGCCCTGCGGGGCGTTTTCTTTTGCCCAAAATGCCCCTGTTTTGTCATGGCAGGCTACCTGAAAATGTAGCCTGCCATTGATGTATTTCCCTTTATGACAACACAGGAGATTTTTATGCGTACCCAACTCGTAACCTTAAAACTGGGATTCAAAGTCAACGAGCAGCGGCTGAAGGATGTGGTGCTGCGCGAGCCGACGGTGGCGGACTATATCGCCGCGGAAGTGAACGCGCCGGTGTATCGGCAGTATGCCTTCAAGGTGGCGCTGATTTCGCGCCTGATCGAAAAGCTGGAAGGCTTCGACGGCGAAGTGACGATGGGCATGATGAAAGAGTTGAAGCCGGTCGATGTGGCACGGCTCTCTGATGCCCTTACCCAGCTGGAGGAGGGCGACGAGGGGGAAGAATAAGCGGGCGGCCGAAAAACTTCTGGCGCTGCGTGTTCCTCATCGCCATGAAGACCGGCTGGCGCGAGCAGGACATTTTGAACCTGCCGGTAGCCCGCTTCCAGTTTTATATCGAAATCTTAACCGGGAAAGATAAATGAGCAGGGAAGAGTTGAAAGTAGTCATCGGCGCGGATGCGCAAGGCTACCTGCGCGGCATGAATACGGCCGCTGCAGGCACGCGCCGCTTCTCTGCCGGCATCCGCGGCGAATTCGAGCGGGTGAAGGGCACACTGGGCAGCCTGAAAGGGATATTGGCCGGTATCGGCGTTACCGTGGGCGGTATCAAGCTGGCGGTAGATACCGCTCAATTCGAGCGCGATATGCGCCGCCTACAGGTAAACCTCGGCGCCAGCCGCGCGGAAATGGAAGCGTGGCGCAGCGAAGCCTACGACAACCAAAAACGCTACGGCACCCTGCTCACCGACCAGAAAGAGTTGGCGGAAAGCCTGCAGGCTGCGGGGTTGGATATCACCGCCATCCGCGGAGCGGCCGAGCCGGTATCCAAAACATTGCAGGTAGCCAAAACCAATGCCGACCAACTGGGTAAGGCACTGGGTGTGGCGCGTGAGCAGTTCGGCATCGATATCACCGACAAAGCGGCGGTGGAAGGGCTGTTGGATAGGATGGTGGTGGCCGGGCGCTTGGGTAATGCCGAGCTGGAAAACCTGCCGGATATTTTCGCTCGTATTGGTGGCAGAGCCAAGGCAGCTAACTTTACGCTGGATCAGACCTTGGCATTGACTGAAGCGTTTTCCCAATCTGAACCGCAGGCTGAACGCTTGGCCACCTTGGTCAATAGTACGTTACGCATGTTTACCAGCGGTCGCTATATCCGTATGGCACAGGAAGGAACAGGCGTTAATTTCTTTGATGCCAAAGGCGCACGCCGTGATCCTTTGGAAATCATCCGCGATATTCGGACCGAATACCTCAAACTTAAGACTGACAGTCAAAAAGTTAATTTCCTAACCGCCGCCTTCGGCAAGATGGATGAAGACACCTACAAAGGGATGGATAAAGCGTTGCAGGAAGGCACGCTGGAAAAAATCGACGAGTTCAGCCGCCAGTTGCGTAATGCCACCGGCACGGTAGACCGCGATCTCGGCACGGCAATGGACAATGCCGTGACCCAAGCCAACCGCCTGAAAGGCGCGTTCCATGAAGCAATCGAAGATGGCGTGATGCGGCCGTTGGATAACGCATTCACCAACGTGGTCGGCTTCATGATGGATTCGAAAGAACAGGGCGGCTTGGGTTTAAGTGGGGAATCGATGCTGAAAATCGGCGGTGGTGCCTTATCGGCCGCATTGCTGGGCGGAATGGCTATCAGGTTGACGCGCGGCCTGCGTGGTGGTGGCGGCCTGCTTGGGATCGGCGGTAATTTGGCTACCGCTAAAGCGATGGAGCATGCGGCCGGGGTGCAGCCGGTATTTGTGGTGAATATGCCTGGTGGCGGTTTTGGTGGCGGCGCGCTGCCCGGGTTGGGTGGCTTGGGCGGTTTGGGTGGCGAAGCGGCCGGGGCCGCCGGTGCGCTGGGTAAATTCGCCCAGGCGGCCAACATCGCCGCCGCGGCGGTAACCGCATTCAGCGCAGGTTGGTCGCTGGGCACAGCAATGCGGGAAGCTTATCTACAGACGGAAGCTGGGCAGAAATTCGACCATGCCGGCGGACAGGTTATTGCTACTGTGCTTTCTTGGTTTGGAAATGAAGAAGCACAGTATGCGCGTGACCACGATGATGAGAACGTGATCGGCGAATTGGTGGCACGTTTTCAGGCATGGCACGGCAATAAAGAGGCAATCGAGGCTCTGGAAATCAACCGGCAGATGGAGGCCGAGCGGCAGCGCAGCCAGGCGGTGCTGGACGGCACCTCGCAGCAGGCCGCGGAAGCGGTGAAAGCATCCGGGGATGCCGCCGCACAGAGCATCTCGGCGGCGAAAATCGGCGGGGAAATTAAGGTGATGGTGAGCGCGCCGGCCACCCTGAACGTATCCACCACGGCAGTCGGTACGCCGCAGACCAAGTTGAATGTGGGCCGAACCAATACAGGAGCGCAGTAATGGCGTTACGCGAAGCATCGTTTAAGGGCGTGCCGTTTAAGGTAGACGAAACGGAAGGCCAATTCGGTCGGCGCAATGTGCTGCACCAGTATCCGTATCGGGATTTGCCGTTCGCCGAAGACTTGGGACGCGAGGTGCGCCGCTTCTCCGTGCATGCCTTTGTGCTGACGCAGCCCGAATATGACGCGCTGGTGGAAGCGCTGGAAAGCGAAGGACCCGGCACGCTGATTCATCCGTGGTATGGCAGCGTGTTTGTGCAGCACGACGGCCAGCAGTCGGTAACTTATCCGCGTGCTGAGGGTGGGCGGTTTGATTTCCGGCTGTCGTTTGTGGAGGCGGGCGAAAACAACGAGCCGGACGTGCAGGAAGACGCCGGCGGCCTGCTCTCCGGCTTGGTAGATGATGCGCTATCACAGGTAGGGATGAAGTTTGAAGCGGAATGGCTGCGCGATATTGACGGTTGGCTGGACGTGGCGGCTCAGCGGGCAGACGAGCTGATGAAAGGGTTTGAATATTACCTGACGCCGCTTGAGCGCGGCTTGGCAGGGGTAGAGAGGCTGACTTCCGGCGGCCGTGGTTTGTTGGCTAAACCGATAGAGCTGTATTACCGCGTAGCCGGACTGATCCGCAAGATTGCCGCCCCGTTCCAGCGGGATACAGGCAGCTCATGGCAGGCAGACAAAAGCCAGAGTGCGGGCAATTTGGCCGAGATGCCGGCTTTCCAGGTAACCAGCCGCCCGGATAGAGACCGGGCAATGCTGGATACGCTGCGCGGGCGCGAGCCACAAATTAGCGCGCGACCGCAGTGGACACTGCCCTATTCCCCGCGCAACCAAACGGACTTACCGCCGATGCCGCCCAGCTTGTCCGATGCGGTACGCCACACGTTGGTGTTGGAACAGGCGCGCGGCATTGGTAGTCATGATTACGCCAGCCAAAGCGAATTGCTGTCTGACCGCGACCTAGCCCTCTCCGCACTGCATAACGAAATGCAGCAGGCCAGCGGGCGGCTGTTCCGCACGCTGGATGCGGTGCAGGCACAAGTGGTACGCACCGCACAGGCACGGCTGCCCACTATCCGCGAGCTGGCGGTGGTGGAAACACTGGATAACCTGCCTGCACTGCTGGTGGCCTACCGTGTCAACGGCAGCATTGAGGCGTATGAAGACGTCGTGGCGCGCAACCATGTGCGCCACCCGCTGTTTGTGCCGGCGGGACGGGTTGAGGTGCTGCGCGATGGCGAATAAATGTGAGTTATGGGTCAACAACCAGATTTTCGGCGGCTGGACGGAGATATCCATCCAGCGCGGCATCGAGCAGATGAGCGGCAGTTTTAGTTTAACGGTTACCGAGCGATGGCCTGGGCAGTTGGAGGCACGTCCGATTCAAACGGGCGACAGCTGCGTGGTGAAAATTGACGGGGTGTCGGTGGTGACCGGTTATGTGAACCGCACACGGCAGGGCTACAGCGCCACCGACACATGGTTTTCGGTGGAGGGACGGGATAAAACCGCCGACCTGACCGACTGCTCGGCCATCCATAAAAGCGGCCAGTGGAAAAGCGCCAGCCTGAAACAAATTGCCGCCGACCTGTGCCGGCCGTTCGGCATCGAAGTATTTATCGGCGCGCGCGGCGAGAAGGCGGCGGGAGAAACCATCGCCAGCTTCGCGCTGGAAGACAGCGAGACAGTGCAGGATGCGCTGCAACGCCTGCTGCGGATGAAAGCGCTGATGATGTGGACGGACGGCACGGGGCGGCTAGTTATCGACCTGCCCGACCAAACTGCCGCCGGCACGGCACTGGTAGAAGGAGAAAACATCCTCAGCGCCGAAGGGACGAAGGATGAGAGCGAGCAGTACAGCCAATACATCGTGAAATCGCAGGGGCGCGGCAAGCACGACGGCAAAGGCGACGCGGCAGATGCCGGCGTGAAGCGCTACCGCCCGCTGCTGATTTTGGCCGAAGACCAAAGTCAAAGTCCGGCGGCTCGCGCCAAGCATGAAGCCACCATGCGCGAAGGCAAGGCAGACCGCGCGGAAATTAAAGTGCAGAGCTGGCGGCAGGGTGGCGACAAGGGCGAATTGTGGCTTCCCGGCCTGCGTGTGCAGGTGAAAGCGGCACATATCCACAAAGACGACGAGGAAATGATTATTTCCGAGGTCGAATACAGCTTAAACGACCAAGAAGGTACGGTGGCGACGCTGCAGTTGGCCAATCCGAAAGCCTACGATCAATTGGCCGAACAACCAAGACAGAAACAAGGCCGCGGCAGGGGCAAGCGCCGCGGCGGAAGGAAACGTAATGAACCCTCTGCAAAAAATCCGGCTGCTGGTGGCACGCGGCGTACTTAACCTGCTGCGCACCAATGGACTGCAGATGATGCAGATCAGCCTACTGGAAGGCGAAACTCGCGAGGAGGTGGAACGGGTGCAGAACTACGGCCACAGCGGCCATCCCCCCGCCGGCTCGACACTGGTGGCGGTGGCGGTGGGCGGCAGCCGCGACCACCTGATTGTGGTGGCCTGCGAGCATCCGCAGTATTCGCCAGATTTGAAGCCGGGTGAGAGCGCGATGTATGCCCAGTTCGGGCAGCTGTTCAAGATGGACGAACAAGGCAACGTAACGCTGAAGTGCAGGGATTTTTCCATCGAAGCCAGCGGCAATGTTTCCACGCAAGCCGCCGGTAACGTTGAACAAAGGGCGGGCGGCGCGCTGAATATGAGCGCTACGGCAGGCAGCCACATGGAAGGCGGTTTCAACGTGGATACCGTAACTGCAGATTCAGTAACAGCCGACGGCGTGAAACTGGAAGACCATACCCACAGCGGCGTGCAGAGCGGCGGAGATAACACCGGAGGACCGGTTAAATGACAAAACTGGTACTGGATTTGAACCTGGGCATCCCGTTTAATCAGCTGGAAGACGAATTGGTTTGTGCGGTGGTGCTGAGCTTGTTTTGCGATGCACGCGGCATTGAAGCCGACGGCAGCCCGGGGCGCGGATGGTGGGGCGACGGCCTCGCCGAAAACGACCGCTGGGGCAGCCGCCTGTGGGAGCTGCAGCGCAGTAAGGAAATCCACGAAACCCTACGGTTGGCGGAGGACTACGCCAGAACTGCCCTAGCCTGGCTGACGCAGGACGGCGTAGCCCGCCGCGTATCCATCACCGCATATACCCCACGACCTACCGTACTTGGACTACAGGTCAAAATCGACGATACCACGCTGAATTTGGAAGTGCGCCATGCCCTACGATAAAGAAAGCCTGCCTGAATTAAATCGACGGCTGGAAACCGAGCTGCCGCGCGCCAACGCTTCACCGGCGCTGCGCCGCAACCTGTTCACCCCGTTTGCGCGGGCGCTGGCCGCAGCGGTGCACGGCATCCACGAGCATATCGACTGGCGCACCCGCCAGATGTTCCCGCAAACCTGCGATGACGATGTGCTGGAAAACCTGCACGTTGGGTTATGGCTGCAAGGCAGCAAACGCCGGGCGGCCGTACCTGCGGTGGGCAGGGTGGTGGTGCGCGGCGCGGGCGGGATCGAAATCCCGCAAGGCACCCTGTTCAACCGCAGCGATTCGGTGCAGTTTGCCGTGGTGGAAGGGGTGATTACCGATAGCGGCGGCAGCACCACGCTGCGGGTGTGCGCCACCCAGCCCGGTGCAGCCGGCAATACCGACAACGGCGCCATGTTGCGTTTCGCCAACCCGATAGCCGGCATTGAGAACACTGCCACTGTTGCTTATTTAAGCGGCGGCTCGGACATCGAGAGCCTGCCCGAGCTCCGCCGCAGGGTGGTGGAAAGCCGCAACCTCGGCGGACAGGTGGGCAAATTAGCCGATTGGATACGCTGGGCGAAGGAAGTTCCCGGCATCACCCGTGTGTGGCCGGCGCCAAAATTGAGCGGGCTGGGCACGGTAACCGTGTATGTGGTGCGCGACCACGACAGCAACATCTTCCCAGATGCCGCCGAACTGGCTGAAGTGCAGAAGCATTTGGAGCACAGTGCGCTGCCGAACGGTGAAATCCATGTGGTATCGCCACTGCCTAAACCAGTGAATTTCAAAATCAAGATTACACCGGATACGCCGGAAGTGCGGGCGGCGGTGAAAGCGGAATTGAGCCGAGTGTTGGATGCCAACGCCTCCCCTGTGGCTTATGACGCGGCCGGCGATTTGGAACTGCCGGCACGTGGCCACACCATCCCGCGCAGCCACCTCACGCAGGCCATATCCAACGCAGCCGGCGAATACGACCACCAGCTGCTACTGCCCGCCGGCGATATCACGCCGGCAGTAGGAGAGCTGGTTAGTTTGGGGCAAATCGAATGGGCTACCTGAACGCATTAGGCAAATTGCTGCCGCCCGGCATCGCGCTCGACCCACAGGCAGATGAACCGGCTGAGCTGCTACAAAAAACCGCCCGCGAACTGGAAGCGGTGGACGACTTAGATACCACGCTCTGGCAGGAGGTTGATCCTAGGTTGGCTACGCTGCTGTTGGTGGAATACGAACACAGCCTAAACCTACCGGACCGCTGCACAGTAGGCATCCAATCCGTCGCCGAACGGCGGCAGGCGGTTTACAACAAGTTGGTGGATACCGGCGGCGCAAGACGTACCCGCTATTTAGCGATTCTGGAGAGATTGGGACAGAGTGAAGCTCAAATAGAACGGTTCACTCTGCACACCTGCGAGAGTGATTGTGAATTTGCGGTCTTCGACCACACCGACTGGCTGTTTACTTGGTCGGTATCGCTCAAGGCCGACAAGCAATATATCGAAGCCACCTGCCAGAGCCATTGTGAAGAGCCGCTGGCCACTTGGGGCAACACCCATATCGAGTGCGTGCTGAACCGAGAGAAACAGGTGCATACCCAACTGATTTTCAAATACATAGGATGAGACCATGAAACGGGCAGACCTAGAAAAGCGCGCCCAGCGCGACAAATTCGGCGCGGGCAAACACGGCTTCCAAAGCGGCAACCCTGCAGGCGGACTGTTGCCAACCATTCCCGGGGCTGCGTGGTTCGACCACACGCAGGAAGAGATTTGCGCGGTAATCGAGGCGGCGGGGCTGACGGTAGACCCGAGCAAGTACAACCAAATGCTGACCGCATTACGCAAAATCATCGACGAGCAGGCCGGCGGCAAAGGCCTGCCCGTAGGCGCAGTGGTGGGCTTCCCCCGCGCCGTTACCAATCAGGAAGGCTACCTGAAAGCCGATGGTAGCAGCTTTGCCCAAGCGACCTATCCCGACCTATACCGAGTATTGGGTGGCAACAAGCTGCCCAAGCTCGACCGCTCCGACGTCGGCATGACTGCCTACTTCCCCGTGTCGGACATCCCGGACGGCTGGATTAAATACGACGACATCTCGGTAAAAGTAACGCAGCCCGCCTACCCAGAGCTCTACCGCCTGCTGGTAGCGCAGTACGGCTCAATCGATGCCGTACCGAAAGCAGAAGACCGCTTTATCCGCAACGCATCAGGCAGTCTCGCAGTGGGCGCACAACAGGGCGATGCCATCCGCAACATTACAGGCAGCATCGAAGCCTTATACGGAAGCTATCGGTACACGCTCTACAGCAAAGCCGAGGGGGCGTTTACTATGGACTTGGACGATGGTGCAAATGCGACATTTAGCAGCTCAAAAGGCGACAGCGACCACAACAACAGAAGGAAGCGGGTGGTGTTTGATGCTTCCCGCTCTGTCCCCACCGCCGACGAGGTGCGCCCGAAAGCCTTGGCGATGGTGCTGTGCATTAAGGCTCAAAACAGCCTAGATGATGTGGTGATGTGGATTAAGGCGTTTGGCAAAGTAACCAATGCCGGCACGCTGGATGCAGCCACGCTGGCGGCAGATATACAGCGCAAGGCCAACCGCGATGAGGTAGCTCCAAAAGCCCACACCCACCGCGCCGCTGACATCACCGACTTTGCTCAGGCGGTCGGTAACCTGTTTGCTGCTCAAAAAGCGGCATCAGGCTACCAAAAAATGGCAGACGGGATAATTTTTGAATGGGGCTCACTGCAGGTGCCGGACGACGGCTTTTTGCCGGTGGTGTTTCCGGTGGCGTTTCCGAATGCCTGTCTCAACGTGCAGGCCACGGTAGTGTTTGACAATGCCGCTACCTACTCATATGTGCTGGCCGCCCATGCCGGCAAAATTACCAAAACCGGCTGCCACGTCGGCATCTCTGAAAACGGTATAGTTGGCAGCAAAACCGTGCATTGGGTGGCTATTGGTTATTAACGGGAGAGACTATGACTATTTTTTACTCAAAGACGACTGGCGGGTTTTACGACAACCAAATCCATAACGTTCTGCCGGGGGATGCGGTAGAGATTACTGCCGAATACCATGCCACGCTGCTGGCGGGGCAGTCCAGCGGGCAAGTGATTATGCCGGGCAAAGACGGGCCGGTGCTGACTTCCAAAGCCCCCAGCCATCTGCACCAATGGAACGGCAAAGAATGGACGTTAGATAAAGCCGCTACCTCACAGTTGCTGGCCGAATCAATCGACAAAGGCACGGAGGCCATCAATGATGCAGTAGAGCAAGCCTACCACCACGTTACCCGCTTTGAAGCCGAATATAAGTTGCGCGAACAACAGGCGCGCGACTACAAGGCAGGCGGCTGTAAAGGCGATGTGCCGGAACAAGTGGCGGCGTTTGCCAAGCCTGCCGGGAAAACCGCCTGCGAAGCGACCGACATCATCATCGCCCAAGCCGACAACTTGCGCATGGTGCTGGGCAAACTTGGGGTACTGCGGATGCGGAAGCTTGAACTGAAAGACCTAAAAACCGCTGCCGAGGTGGATAAAAGGACGGCAGAGATTTTGGCTGAAATCCAACCGATTGCCGACAAATTGCAGGTGGTGGGCAAATGAGTAATCGTCAAATCTACCTCGCCTTGTACAAAGGCAATCGCGACGGCAGCGGATGGCGTGTGTGGTGTGCCCGGGCTACCGATTGGCTCACCCGTGTTCTGACCCGTGGGCAGTACAGTCACTGCGAAATCGCAATGCGGCTACCTGAAAACGATGAAACCGGCGCGGCGCTGTATGACTGCTACTCCGCCAGCATCCGCGACGGAGGGGTGCGCTGGAAACGTATGCCGCTGCCGGCGGAGAAGTGGGATTTAATCGATATAACGGCCGACCCACTGATATTCCCCATGTTTTTTTCGGTGTGGGAATTTACGAAAGGGCAGTCCTACGACCTGTCGGGCGCGTTCGGCGTGGTGTTCAATTTCCGGCAAAACCCGCGCCGCTGGTTTTGTTCGGAGTGGTGTGCGGGTGTGCTGGGTCTGGGCGAGCCGTGGCGGTTTTCGCCTAACGACCTGGCCGCGATTTATCAAAACAGTAAAGCAGAGCTTTTGAGGAGGCGAAAATGAGTATCCCGCGAAAAATCTTGTACGGACGATTACGGCACAGCCTGCGCTGGCCGATGAAAATTATCTCGGTGGCATTAAATCTGCTGTTTCTGCCCGAGCCGTGGCGGCAATGGATGTTTGGCACAGGCACGCGGGCGTTGGAAGGGCTGAATGCGCTGATGCTGCTGGGCTGGGCTTGGGTGATGGCGTTTGCCGACGGGGTGTTGGCGCTGCCCAGCTATTCGCGCTTCGCCAACCTGCCGCTGAGTTTGGTATGCGGGTTGTTCGCACTGGTCGGCATCCTGCTGGCGGCATTCTTGCCGTCTGAAACCCCGCGCAGCAATGTGATCAGCGGCTGGCTGCTGCTGGCGGCATCCATGCTGTGGGTGTTGGTAACCGCCAGCTTTTGGGGCGGCTACCCGCCGGCAAATACGGCAATGGTGGTTTATCCGGTTCTCGCGCTCATCAGTTGGTGGGCGGGGATTTTGTTAATCGAAAACAGCAAGCACCAAATGGAGAAAGCGCAGGGTGTTTAATGAACTGGTCTATTTTTACCAGCGTCACGGCGCTGGCCGTGTACGGCGGGCTGGTAAGTTCTTTGCGGGCGGCGTTTAAAGCAAGAAAACCAACAGCCGAGAAGGCATTGGATGTAGTAGTAGGGATGGTGATGGCGGCGAGTATGGCGGAATATTTCGTGCCGAGCAACGCGCCGAAGGTAGCGATGTTTGTCGGCCTAATTGCCGGCAGCTTCGGTGGCTACCTGATGGATGCGATTCAGGCGCTCTCGCCAAAATTGGCCGACGGTATTTTAGAGGGAGTATTGGGCCGTTTCGGCTACCGTAGGCAGCCTGAAACCCAGCCGGTAATCATCCCTGACGAGCCGTCGGGAAAGGAAGAGTGAGCACGCTTTCAGGCTGCCTGAAATACTGCAGTCTGAAAGCTATAAATAAACTTTATAAACAGTAGATTGAGATTTAACAAGGTGTAAAAACACCATATTGGAATGTTTTCAGGCTACCTGAAAGTGAGGCAAATATGACGCAAGAAAAAATAACCCCCGAAACCAAAATTACTCCGCACTTTACCTACCGCGAGCTGACCAACAGCGCCACCGGCAGGCGGCTCGGGCTGGAGAACAAACCAAACGAGCAGGAACTGGGTAACATCCGCAAAACAGCGGAACGCTTGGAAAAAATCCGCGCCTGGCTGGGCAAGAAATACGGGCGCGAAGTGAGCATCCATGTGTTGTCCTGTTTTAGGAGCGAAGCTGTGAACCGCGCGGTGGGCGGCGCGAAAACTTCGGCACACCGTTTCGGCTCGGCGGCGGATATTGATGCGGCCGGCATCAGTAATCTGCAGCTGGCTAAAGACATCATTGAAATGCGCGATGCGGGCGAGATTGAATTTGACCAGCTGATTTACGAATTCCCGGAACGCGGCGAAAGCGGCTGGGTGCATTTCGGCTGCCGCCACAACTCGCAGGAACGCAATCAGATTCTGACCGCCACCAAGCGCGGCAACGGCGGCAAAACGCAGTATCTGTTGGGCTTGCATCCATAAAAGGAAAAACAATGGGATTCTTAATCAAATATTGGAAATATTGGCTGCCAGCCCTGCTGCTGGCCGCTGTGATCGGCGGGGAATGCTACTACGGCGAGCAACGCTACAACGCCGGTTTCCAGGCGGCGACAGCCAAGCTCAAAGCCGAGCAGGAAAAAGCGGCACGAGAGCAGGCAGAGGCCGTATTAGCCAAAGAGAGGCGGCAACAGGCACAGCTGGCTGCCGCACAAAGTGAAATCGAAAAGGAACGAGAACATGCGAAAACTACTATTGCCGGTCTGTATACTGAGCTTGGCCGCGTGCGCCAAACCGCCGACGCACATCGCCGCGCCCTGTCCCAAACCGCTGCAGCCGCCGGCACACCTGATGGCGAAACAGCTGCCGCCGGCTGGCAGCTATTCGGAGAATGCACGGAAAGATATGCAGCGGTGGCTAAAGACGCCGACGAATTAAGGAACGATTCAGCCGAGTGGCAGGCGTATGGCCGCGTGAATCAACAGGCTGCCGAATAGCGAGCCAAACCAAGAAACCGCCGATTGAATCGGCGGTTTTTATATTTCAGGCCGCCTGAAAATTACGGATGGTGGGAAGGTGTAATTTTGTTATTTCCCATCCCATTCGAAAGATTCCCCAGTAAACATAGCAGCTAGCTTGGCTACCCTGTGGGTGTTGATTAGGATAGAAGGAGTGATAGGTTTGAACCCTCCGGTATAAGACCACATAAGTAGCCGCTGCTGGATATTTCTGGCCGTCATCTCCCGTCCATCTTTTCCGGGGAAAAGGAAAGATCCGGGCGGGCGGCCTAAACACCATTCCCTTAATGGTTTATGCCCGACATTCTCTTCTTCGATAAGCGGTAAGGCATCAGATACTTTTTTATTAAGCAGCTCGCTGATTTTCCAACCATATTCCAGCATCATAAAAACTGCGCAGTAATCGCGCAGCGCCAGCTCGTGGGTTTGCGAGCGGATGAAACTCAAAAACCTGCAGGCTTCCTGATATTCCAGAAACTCTACCGGCTCCAAATTCTTCACTTCACCCACTCCCGCATAAACGTAAGCAGGATTTCGCGCTTGCCTTTGGGCAGCTTGTCGAACAGGCGCAAGAACTCGCGCTGCTCTTCAGTATAGCTGTTGTATTCAGGTAGGGCTTCAGTCAATACGACACTGGCCGGCTCATACACGATGCCGGTCATTTCACCTTTACCGGTAGCCAGCCATTCGAAGTTCACATCCAGCGCTTGGGCAATGCGCGACAAGTTCTCCGTGGCGGGATCTGTCCGCCCGGTTTCCCATTGAGCGACACCGGTTTGGTGGACGCCTACTTCATCAGCCAGCCATTTTTGAGAACGGCCACGCTGTTTTCTTGCCAACTTTATTCTATTTCCAATCATAGGCTTAATTTTAATAGCTGAACTATTACACAGAAAACTTAGTATTGCTATTTGACTTATTTTAATAGTGATACTATTATTCGCATACAGCAAACACCAAGGGTTAAACAAAAACATGGAAAGCAAATTACTCAAGGCAAGGAAAGCAAAGGGGTTCACACAGGCTTATGTGGCGGAACAGGTTGGATGTACTCAAACCAATATCAGCCACATCGAAATCGGCCGGCAGCGGGCAACCCCGGAAATTGCACAGAAACTGGCTGAGCTGCTTGGGCTTTCGCCGATGGATATTTTGTATCCCGGCAATCAGGCAGAGTAAGCCATCAACTGCAGTATCCGCCGTCACGCCATCCGCCACAAATGACAAACACACAAGGTTTCACACATGTTTAAAAACGATGTTTTCGAGTTAATCCGACAGAGCGCCTACCACTACGGTGTGCCGAAGCTGGCCGCCAAGATGGGGCTGGCTCCCGGCACGCTCTACAACAAACTCAACAACGACGAGGGCTGTAGCCACCACAAACTGACCCTGCAGGACTTCATCGCCATCCTCGGCATTACCGGCGATACCGCCGCGCTGCAGGGGCTGGCAGGGCTGTTCGACCACGCGGTATTCCCGCTGCCGCAAATGGAGCAGATGGGCGACGACGCGCTGCTGGATATGGTGAATCAGGTTTATGTTCAAGGCGGCCGCGCGCATACGGTAATGGCCGAGGCGCTGGCGGACGGACAGGTAAGCGAAGAGGAATACAGCGCTTACGATTTGGAATGCAGGCAATGGGTGGCTGCCATCGTGGCACTGCGGCGGCGATTTAAAAACATGGTGGTGATTGTGAATGAAAGAAGAAGCGCCTGACTTCCTGCAGAAGCATGGCATTCGGCTTGTTTGCGATAACGCTCAAGGCGGGCAGCTTTCCGTTTCCGCCGAGCTGCTGGCCGACTTATTCGGTGAGGAGTTTCTCGCCGCAGTGCCGGCACCCCGTAACGAAGAATCAAAGGAATGCCATGAAAGAAATCGCCATTCAGCCGGGCCTTCAAATGATTTTGGCCGGAGCGAACCACATCACCACCCTCAGTCTGCCGCGTGAAAACGGGCGGCTATACATAGAAATCGGCAAAGACCGGTTCCCCGCGCGGAAGACCAATCAATTTGAAACAGGCGGCATCCTGTGCCGCTTGGAAATTATCAAAGACGGACAACCAGAGATTATTTTCAGTTTAAGCGGCAGCCAGCCCCTGATGCTGACCCTGCCGGCAGGAGAACAAGCATGAACCATTATCTGACCGAAGCCGAGCAAGGCAAGCTGCTGGCCACCATCGGGCAATACCGTGAAGAAAAGGCGCAGCGCGATTTCCACATTGTTTCCGCGCTGATTGCCAGCGGGCTGCGCATCGGCGAATTCCTGCTGGTTACCGTGGGCGACGTGTATGCCGCGCTGGATACCAACTACCTCTACATTCCCGCCGCCAACCGCAAAGGCGGCAAACGCGACCACAGCGTGTACCTCACCAAAACCCTGCGCCGAGACCTGAGCAGCCTGCTCGCCATCCGCGAAAGCACCGATGCCGAGCACTATTTGGTGGCCGGGCGCAACGACCAAACCCCGATGAGCGCGCGCAACCTGCAGCAGCGGGTGAAAGCCTGGGCGAAAGAGGCCGGGCTCGCGTACCTCGACATCACTCCGCACTACTTCCGCCACACTGCCGCCATGAACCTGTTGCGGCACAGCAGCGCCCGCGAACCGCTGCGCGTGGTGAAGTCGGCGCTGGGGCACCGCAACATCAACAGCACATCAATCTACACCGAGGCCAGCCGCGAAGAAGTGGCCGAAGCCATGAACGCCGCCGACCAAGGCCGGCAGCCCCGCATCACGCTGGCGCAACTGCGCCGCGAATACCAACGGAGAACCGCAGCATGAAAACCATCTTATTTTTAGCTGTCGCCCTGCTGGCCGCCCCCAGCTTGGACGCGCAAGACCATTATCTGCAACCGCAAAACCCGCCCGCCGACTACCCAACCCGGCAACTGCTGCAGGCCGCCGAGTTGCGAGCCGATGCCGAAGCCGCCGAGCTGGCCAAGCATTACGAAGAAATGACCGACTACGAAATTATGCGCGGCGTGGTTTATGAGCCCACCGAATAAGCAGCCGCCATTCAGGCTACCTGAAAATTCAACACCCCTCACACGGAGAACTAAACCATGTATTTCAACCAAGCCCAAAAACGTTTCTTTCAAACCGCCTCCCTGCCTGAAAAGCAGGCGTGGCTGCGCAAAGGCGAGCCGGGAGGGCAGCGGATGAGCCGAGGCTTTGATTTCAATAATTCGTATTTCGCACCGTTCCTGCGCGGAGTACAGCTGGACGGCGAATTCAAAACCTATCCCGAAGCAGTAGCCGCGGCGCAGCGGTATTTGGACGAACTGAAGGCCATGCCTGATTTGCCGGAGCTGGATGAAGAGGCGCTGGGTATCACTACTTTCAATCAGGATTTATCCCGCACGATGAGTGAAGAGAAAAGCTACGGCATCGAACGCGTTATTCACATCGCGGCACAGGCCGAACATATCTGCGACGACTTCGCCCAATTTATCGATGATGAGCTGCCGGAAGAGCGGGTGCGGCAAGTGTTGGCAGAACAGGCAGGACGGGCCGATTTCCTCGGTATGCTCGATGCCATTGAAGACGGTGCTTATCCAGACCACGATGAAGTGTTCAGCCTGCTGTACGAAAACGGCCTGATGGGCTGGTTGGTACAGGCTGCAACGCCGGTGAGTAAGAGAGGTGCCGGCGGCGGCGTGATCTATTCGTGGGGCTGTTATTACACCCAATGGTTCTACGCCGAAAGCTACGAAGCGGCGCTGTGGCAGGTGGATGCCTGGGCGGAGCGGATGCGCGAGCAGGATTTGCAGGAGGGCGAAAAATGAACCGCGCTGCCATCCATCCCTACTTTGGCGACCTAACCCGGCATATTTTGGACTGCGCCCAATACCAGCAGGAGCAGCTCAACCGGCGGGTATCGACCGCGCTGCAACTGGCGGGGCTGATGGATGTATTCAGGCATGAATTTGTGAAGCAAGGCTTAATGTGTACGCCATCGTTCGAGCTCCGGGATTCGCCGATCTTGTTGGTGTATCCGCAAGACCGCGACTGGGCCGACGACGAATTGCTGCAGGCCATCGGTATCGATGAGTTGTGCCAGCAGCACAAGCTGCTGGTGGGCAAAGTGAGTGGGGATTATGGCCTCCTCTGCCCACGCATCTACACCGAAGAGGGCGACGGCCCCGGCTTCGATATCTATCTCCTGCCGAAAGAATAAGCATGTATCCCCTTCCTATTCTCGCTCGTTTTGCCACACCGCACCGCTGCTTTGACCATGTGGTGGCCGCCATCCCGGGCATGGTGGTGGCGGTGCCGGAAATTATGATTTCAGGCTGCCTGAAAAACCTGCCTTTGGTTTGCCCCGTGCCGTGGCACGAAATTTGGAGCGTGCTGGACGTGGAGACCGACACCCCGGCCGGATTTGATGCCGACCTGTTTGTGCCGCCGCTGCTGCTCTCGCTGGGCATTGCCGAGCGCAGTTTCCTCAGCGCACCGCTGCCGGAATACGCCGCCACGGTATTCAGCCTGCCGGACGGGCTACGATTGGGCATCAGCAACGACTACGTGCATAAGGTGGTGCAGTCATGAGCCAATCGCCTGCCATGAGCCAGTGGTTCGAGCAGCTGAAGATGCTCGACATCCACCAAGTGGCCGAGAAAATGGGGTTGGAGCGCGACGGTAGCCACGGCAACTACCGCTCGCCGAACCGCGAAGACAAACACCACAGCCTGAGCCTGCACAAGCAGGGCAAATACGGCCAAGGCTGGAAAGACCATGCCACCAACGAGGGCGGCAGCACCATCGACCTCTTAATCTACGGTGGTTTTGCCAACGATCCGATGAGTGCCGCCACCCTGCTCGGCAACTGGTTCGGGCTGCCCAAACCGGCGCCGGAAAACCAAACCCCGCGCCAGCTGACCAAGGCAGGTTTTATTGCGCAAAAATGCCTGGCGATGCCCGAGCCGCTGTTCGATTACCTCGCCGGACGCGGGATTGCCCAAGACGTGATTCAGGCAGCCATCAGCCGCCGCACCGCCGGCTGGAATACCTGGACATCGCCCAAAGTCGCCGCCGGTTCGCCCGGCTACGGCGGCCCCGCCGCCGCCTTCATGGTGTACGACCGAAACGGCGTGTGTGTGGCAGTGGATTTGCGCTATGCCGACGCCGAGCTCAATGGCAATGTGAAAACCCAATGCCAGGGCGAAAAAAGCGGCCACTACTGGACCAGCGACCAGCGCCGGTTGGCGGCCGCCTGCACGGTATACATCGTGGAATCGCCCATCAATGCCTTATCGGTGGAGACCGCCTTTGCCCATCATCCGCGTGTGGCGGCGATGGCCATCCGCGGCGTGGCCAATGTGGACAACATCGATTGGTCGCTGCTGCGCGGCAAACGGGCGCTGATTGCGCTGGACCACACCGACGCCGTGAACCCGAAAACCGGTAAACGCCCCGGCATGGATGCCGCCTACCGGCTCTACGACGCGCTGACCGCCGCCGATGTGGCCGCGCGTATGGTGGATATGATTGATTGGGAGGAAGGCGAAGACATCAACGACGTGCTGCAGCGGCACGGCGCGGAGGAGCTGCTGAAACGCCTGAAACGGCTCGACGGCTGGCTGATTGCCGGTATGCCCAGCCTGCCGGCGCATCAAGTGGAAAAAGGCAAGGGCCGCCGCCGCATCATGCTGCCGGCGCAAGACTGGAACGTGTATTGGCGCTACCGCATCAGCGACGACTTCACCCAGTTTGTGGACGAATTCAAAACCAGCACCGACGAAGACACCGGCGAAGAAAAGCGCAGCGAGACGCTGGGCGATCTGTGCGGCTTCCGGCTGGCCGCCACCAGCCGCCTGAACATCCAAGGCCACCTTGCCACCATCAACGGCAGCACCGACACCCAACCGGAAGAGGTGTATTGCATATCGGTACAGCAGCCGCGCCGCATCACGCTCACCCGCGAAGTTATCCAGAGCGAAAAACTCTACAACCTCGACTGGTGGAAACGGCTCGGCCCGGTGTGGAAGCCGGCGCAGTTCACCCGCATGCTGACCATCATGGAACGCAGTGCCGACTTGGCGGCACGCGACGTGGTGAATTTTGTGGGGCTGGCGTGGCGCGACGGGCATCTGGCGGCAATGGAAGGGCAGGACACCTTTTTCACCGAACCGGCCAAACAGTGCCTGTACCACAACATGGTGTTCCCGCGCGGCTCGCAGCAGCACGCCCGCATGGTGGTGGAAGCCTATCAAGAGACCTTCAAAGAAAACGCCGCCGCCATTGCGCTGGTTTGGGCGCTGGGCTGCCACCTGAAAGCGGTGCTCGGCTTCTATCCCCACTTCCAAATGCAGGCCGAGAAAGGATCGGGCAAATCCAAACTGCTGGAAAGCCTGCAGGCTTCGCTGGCGTTTCAGGTGCTCTCCGGGCAGATGTTGAAAACCGACCACCGCCGCCGGGCTTCGGTGTCCTACACCTCGCACCCGGTGGGCTGGGACGAATATTCCAAACTGCCGAAATCCGCACTCTCCGACATCGACGGCCTGCTGCAATCCACCTACCGCTTCGAATTCACCCGCGTTGGCGCCGCGCTCACGCCCTATCTGATGTGCAGCCCGGTGTTGCTGGCCGGCGAAGAGGTGGACGTGGAGAGCCTGCAGTCGAAAACCTGCCGCAGCACCTTGAGCGTGGCCAAGCAGGGCAAAATCATCCCGCACAAGCTGCCGCAGTTCCCGGTGTGGCAATGGCTGCAATACCTCGCTTCGGTCGACCCGGAAACCATCCGCAACCTGCACGGCAAATGGACGGACTACTGCGCTGCCCGAGCCAGCGGCGACAGCACCGACGCCACCGCGCGCCGTATGCAGGAAAACTATGCCGCGGTGCTGACTGCCTGGGCTTTGCTGTCCGACTATGCCGATTTCGCCCAAGAACAGGGCGGCTTCATCGAAGACACCATCGCCGAAATGAACAGCCACCTGATGGACACCGACGGCACCCGCCTGCCGTGGGTGTGGATTATGGAAATCCTGCTCTCCGAGCTGGATGCCAAACGCTACGACCACCCGTTTTTATGGGAGCAGGACTATCAGAACGGCTGGGTGCTGTTCCTGCGCCCCAACCACGTGATGGACCACATCGGCACCGCCAACCACCTGCGCGACAAATTCAACCACCTGCCGATCAAGACCGGACGTATTTTTAAGCGCCAGCTGATGGCCAGCGGCGTGGTGGTGCAGGGCTTGGAAGACGTGGAGCGCTCGATACAGGGCAAACGCACCGCCCACCTGACCGGCATCTCACTAGCCAAACTGGAAAAACTCGGCCTGTATGCCACCCCGTGGGAACCGGCCATCAAAGACGGCATTTAGCCACCACCGCGCCTGAAGGCTTCAGGCTTTATTTGGAGATAGAAAGAATGCAAGCAAGCGAATTGAAAACCACCGGAAAGCAGCTTTTTAAAGTCTGTTTTGACGGTAACTTCGGCGATTTATGCGAAATCGAAGTAGCGATTGATTTCGATATTCCGGAGGTAAAACAATACATCCGTATGATGAGTTTATTTTGGCACGGCTGCCCAAGTGCCGATGCACCGTTTGAGGTGCACCTGCAGGCGTGGCTGCAGAAACTGGCCAACTACTGTTTCTACAACACGATAGGCGAAGACTGGTGGCATGACGATTTGGTCGAATCCTTCAATAAGGCAGAGGGCTATATCCCGCTGGATGGTTCGCGCGGCATTTTGCTCAAGTCATCATGGATTAGAAGCGTATATGACCATGAATTTGAAATTGTGGAAAACACCGAATACGAAGGCCAAGTCGAGCCGAATTAAAAACAGCTATTCAACACAGGGAAAAGCAATATGAAAATCACATACAACCCGCCGCGCCCCAGCGTGAATTACGAAATCAAACTGCAGGCCGCCTTCGAATTTTTGCAGGCCCATCCGGATATTGAACCCGAGCGGGTCAATCAGCATAGCATCGAGCACATGGCAGACGATATCGCCATGCATTCCACCATCAGCAGCGATGGCTACGAATTGGCCAAAGAGCTGGATACCCGCGCCGGCTGGGAAAATATCGACATGGATCTGGTCGAAACGCTCGACAGCTACAGCATGTACCTGCACCACAGACTGGAACGGGAGAAAAAGCAATGGGCGGCAGAAAACAACATCCAGCCGCCGTATCCGGTAGGCAGCCGCGTGCGCAGCCTGCTGCAATGGAACAACATCACCGGCACCATTACCGGCATCAGTCAGCATCACGCCGCCTGCTACGAAGTGAAGAAAGACGGTACCGAGCCAGACGATACGACCCGCCGCATTATCGAATTCGAAGCCGTCGAGCTGTTAGAAGGGGAAACAAAATGAAAGAACGCCCGATTTTATTTAGCGGTCCGATGGTACAGGCGATTTTGGCCGGCCGCAAAACGCAGACCCGGCGCATCGTTAAGCCACAGTCTGCCGTGCTGACCGACCAAATGGCACGCGGTTTCGGAGTGCGCCCGCCCGCCGTTGAAAACGCCGCCGTCATCCCTTGCCCTTACGGACAAGTCGGCGACCGCTTATGGGTGCGCGAGGCTTGGGCGCTACACCCGGAAACAGGCAACTTACTCTACAAGGCGGATGATGGCGCACCCAGTGATACCCGCTGGAGACCATCCATCCATATGCCGCGCAAACACAGCCGCCTCCTGCTGGAAGTCGTCAGGATCAAAGTGGAACGGCTGCAGGCCATCAGCCGGGAGGATGCGCAGGCGGAGGGTACGGATAACTACCCGGGGACGAATTGCCCCATCGACAAATTTTTCAACTACTGGTGCTACCTGAACGGCTTTGATTCTTGGGATGCAAACCCGTGGGTGTGGGTAGTCTCTTTCCAACGCTGTAAAGGAGAAGCATCATGAACCGCCTACAACGCCGCCAAGCTGAGCGGCAGGCCGCGCGCAAACCGGGCGCGCCCGCCCGTACCTTGCGCCAGCCGCACGCGCAAAACCGCCTGCTCTTGCTGAAAAACCCGCAAAGGCTGCCTGAAACTGCCCTGCTCGATTCGCGCATTAAGCTGCATCTGTATCTGTTTCAGCTCAAACAGGAGCACGATGTGGACGGGGTTCGCTACTTCCAGCACTTCCTCGACAACATCCGCACCATGTGCCTGCTGCAGGAGCGCCCGAAATACAAAGATGCCGCCGATAAGGCGCAGCAGGAGCTGGAAGCCAGCCCCCAAGATGGGCCTCGCCGCTTCCCGTGGTTGAGTGCGCTGGTAAACAGCTTCGACCGCGAAATGGAGCACACCAGTGCCACCCTGCTGGTGGAATGCAACGACCACGCCGCCGCCTGCGGCCAGCTGGCCTGTATCGCCGTCATCATCGCCCTGCCGGACTACACCGCCGCCGCGCTGAAACAGCTGCTTGCCGGCGGCACACTAAAAGCCGCTGCCGAGCAAGCCGGGGCCGGACAGGCGGAATTGAAGAAAAACTGCCTGATCATGCTGCACCAGCTGCACAACCTGCTGTGGGCTGAGGTGGATTTCGCGCGGCCGTGGACGCTCACCGCCGCCCGCCGGCACAAACAAATCTACCTGCAGGCTATCGACCAACTGAAAAGCGTGGCCGGCCAGGCCGCCGCACGCGTGGCCGACTTCTGCCGCCTGTTCGGTGTGTCGCTGGTAAATCTTGATGCGTTTATTCAGGCTACCTGAATTTGTAGGAGGGAAACATGTTTGAAATAGCGAAATTCCTATGGCACTTGGCCAGCGCAGCGGCAGCCGTGGTCGTGATTATCGTATCCGGCATGATGCTGTGGGTGATTGGGCAGGCGGTTTGGAATAAAGAGATTTGAAAAGGCTACCTGAAATGCCAACCATCCTAGACCCCTGCTGCGGCAGCCGCATGATGTGGTTTGATAAAAATGACCAGCGTTGTCTATTCGGTGATGCTCGTTCTGAAACCCACCTGCTCAAAGACCGCCAATACCTGCGGCATTTAGAAATCCGACCGGATGTGCAGCTCGACTTTACCGCACTTCCGTTCCCGGACGGTCAGTTTAAATTAGTGGTGCTCGACCCGCCGCACCTTGTCCATGCCGGACGGAAATCATGGTTGGCCAAAAAATACGGTACGCTTGGATCGGACTGGCGCGAAGACCTGCGCCGTGCCTTCGCCGAATGTTTCCGCGTGTTGGAAGACGGTGGCGTGCTGATTTTCAAATGGAACGAAAACCAAATCCCCGTGAAAGAGATATTGGCTTTGACCGACCAACAGCCGCTGTTTGGGCATACCACCATGAAACACAAACGAAACCAAACACAGACGCATTGGTTTACTTTCATGAAGGAGGCTACCTGAAATGCGCTACGGCAGCCTGTGCAGCGGTATTGAAGCCGCATCCGTGGCGTGGGAGCCGCTCGGCTGGCAGCCCGCATGGTTTGCCGAAATCGAGCCGTTCCCGTCCGCCGTCCTTGCCCACCATTGGCCGCACATCCCCAATCACGGCGACATGACCCTACTCGTCGGCAAAATCCTCTCCGGTGCGGTTGAAGCGCCCGACATCCTTGTCGGCGGCACGCCCTGCCAGGCGTTTTCCGTGGCCGGGTTGCGCGGCAGTTTGGACGACGAGCGCGGCAATTTAACCTTAGTCTTGATTAGGATATTAGATGCAATTGACTTTATTCGGCAGCGCGCCGGAAGGCCGCCCTGCATCCTCGTCTGGGAAAACGTGCCGGGCGTGCTCAACACCAAAGACAACGCCTTCGGCTGTTTTTTGGGCGGACTGGCCGGAGAAAGCCTACCGCTTGAGCCGGCAGGGCAGAAATGGACGAACGCGGGTGCTGTGTTTGGCCCCGCCCGCGAAATCGCCTGGCGCATCCTTGATGCCCAATATTTCAGAGTACCCCAACGGCGCCGCCGCGTGTTCGCTCTCGCAAGTGCTGGAAGCCTCCGCCCCGCCGAAATACTTTTTGAGCGAAAAAGCCAAGCAGGGCATCCTGCAGCGGGCGGCGAGGCGGGGCAAAACCCTGCCGCCTTTGTTGAGGGCAGCTTTGGAAACTACAAACAATCCGCCGTCTGCGGCACGGTAAGGGCCAGTGGCGGCGCCGTGCAGGGCGACAGCGAAACCCTGCTCGCCTGCCGTATGCGCGGCTTTGGTGACTACACCCAAGACGGCACCGCAGGCACCGTCAAAGCCCGCGACCACAAAGACGCCACCGACCTAATCGTCGTACACGGGCGGCAAGACCCCTGCACATCCGACCAGGCGTTTGCTTTGGACTGCCAGCACAGCGGCAATACCAACGTTGTTTGCATCAATGGCAGCACCATCAACAAAGCCCCCACAGGCGGCGGAAACGGACTGGGCGCAGACGATAGCGGCATCTGCTACACCCTCACCACCACCGACCGTCACGCCGTTTCAGACGGCCTGCAGGTGCGCCGCCTGATGCCGGTAGAGTGCGAGCGCCTGCAGGGCTTCCCCGCCGGGCACACACAAATCCCGTGGCGCGGCAAACCCGCCGCCGACTGCCCGGATAGCCTGCGCTACAAAGCCATCGGCAACAGCATGGCCGTGCCGGTGATGCGCTGGATAGGCGCACGGATAGAAGATTTCTTTAACCCAAAGGAAATGTAATGGAACAGGAAATACCCAGCTTGGCGCGCCAAGTTTTTGAAATATGGTTCAATGCGCTGGTTAAATATGAGCCGGATGCTTTGAATGACGTGATGGAGACCGCATGGAAGGCGTGGAGTGAGCAGGCGGAACGGACGGCACATGAATGCAACCATGCTTATTTGGCCGGTGTGGCCGATGGATTGACAGATTGGAGCTGGATTGGTGTGAAATACAGGCTGCCTGAAAAAGAAGGCGATTATTTAGTCAGTGCTGCCGGTTGTGAAGCGAGGATCTGCCAGTTTAACGGGAAGAAATTCTTTTATATGGAATATGATAATGACTGGGACATGGTGGAAGTGAGCTTTGATCCCGACTATTGGATGCCGCTGCCTATAGGCCCGCAGGTAAAGGGGTTGGGGGAATGAGCAGCTGCCTATCCTGCCTGCATTGGTGCACTTATGAAAAAGGCTCGGATGAAGCGGACCGCCCTACGCCGATGCTGCGCCATGATATGGCGCCCTGCGCCCTGGGCGAGCCGTGGAACTATCTGCCGCAGCGCCATCCGGCCTGTTCGCGCTATCAGGCGCTGCCGGCAGCCGGACAAGCAAAACGCGCCCGCTGGATAGCGGACGCGAAATTGCAATGTTACAGAAAATAAACGCATGAAAGGAGAATATTCGCTTAAAGAGCCATCACGAATAAGACGGCGGCGGTTGGTGTGCGCGAACACGCCTTCCGCCAGCCTCAGCAGAGCGAGCCTGCATCAGCCCGTGGCCGCCACCCGATCAGGCGGCCTGATTCTAACCCAATAGAAGGAATCACGCCAATGCAGTATAGACTTGTGCGCGAACTCCGCTGCCCGCGCTGTGGTAAATTATTAGCCCGCAGCGGCAAAGGCAAGGCGGTGGTGCAGATTAAATGCGCCCGCTGCGGTTTCCTCGCTGCATTCAATTAACCAGAACGCCCGTGAGCGTCATTCTTTATGAAAGGACGCTTTATGGGCGTTTTATCGTATAAACCGCTGCCCCTGATTCCTTGGATGGGTGGCAAACGGCGGCTGGCCAAACAGCTGCTGCCTTTATTCCCCGAACATAGCTGCTACGTCGAGCTTTTCGCCGGCGGGGCAGCCTTGTTCTTTCTGCGCCCGGAGCCGGCGCGCACGGAGGTGTTGAACGACATCAACGGCGAGCTGGTGAACCTGTACCGGGTGGTGCAGCATCATTTCGACGAGTTTGTGCGCCAGTTCGACTGTATGCTCACGGCGCGGGATACCTTTGCGCTTTATCAGGCTACGCCGGCAGGTTGCCTGACGGATATTCAACGGGCGGCGCGCTTTTTCTTCCTGCAGCACACGGCCTTCGGCGGCAGAACCCACAAGCAGCATTTCGGCACGGCCACCACCGGCCGCGCGTTTAATGCGGCCAATGTGCGCCATAAGATTCAGGCAGCTCAGAAACGGCTGGGCGGGGTGTATATCGAGCATGAACGGTGGCAAGACTGTTTGGCCCGATATGACCGGCCGCACACCTTCTTTTATGCCGATCCGCCGTATTGGCAGGCGGCTGATTACGAATCTTCGTTCTCTTGGCAAGACTATGAGGCGCTGGCTGCGCGTATGCGCACCATGCAGGGCCGCCTGCTGCTGTCGATTAACGACCATCCCGACATCCGCGAGCTGTTTGCCGGTTTCCGTACTATAGAGCTGGAGCTGGCTTATTCGATCAGCCGGGAAAAGACGGGAAAGGCCAGCCGTGAGCTGGCCATCTGTAATTGGTAACTTCATTCCAAATGCGCCCAAAACCCGGGCGCTTCTTTTTTAGGTTATGACTTCGCTTTTCCTGCCATTCTTTACATTCGGCTTTTTCGGCTTTGGCGGCCTGTTGCATAAAAAACAGGCTAAAAAGGCCGTTTTCGCCAAAAGATTGGCGCAGTTTCAAAAAAAACTTGTGGATTTCCGCCTTGTTTTCGCTTAACTGATTGATTTATTGCAAATCAGCTTCCACAGTTTCGCTTTTTAATCCACAGTTTCGCTTCTATATTCCACAGTTTCGACATTTTGTCTGTGGATGGGTTTTGCGCCGTTTTGCCCGTTTATTATTATTTATTTTAATTTTTTCAAAAAGATAAAGAGATAAAGAGCGGAGAAAATAGGAAATGGCGTATCCACGGAAAATAGGGTTGCTTAAAAAATAGTCCACGGAATTGTTGGCGCATCCACGGGTTTTTGTGGATTTCCGTGGATTGTAAGCTGCTGATTAAATATAATATTATCTGTAATCTTTCCTTCATCCACGGAATCACGACCGTTTTTGCTAGTGGTTCCCCGAAACAGTATGCAAACCGTCTACGAAGCCTTCTTATTATTCAAAGCCGAAAACCAAGGTAAAGCCGACCGCACCATTGCCGCCTACCGCGATATTCTGCAGCGTTTCGACACTTGGCTCGACGGCAAGCCGCCTGAAAGTGTCAGCGCCGACGACTTGTTGGTGTTCACCGGCCCGTACCTGCACCGCAGCAAGCTCAGACCCATCAGCCGCCGGCCATACATTGCCTGCCTGCGTGAGTTTTACCGCTGGCTGCACAGTGTGGCGCACCGCATTCCCGCCAACCCCGCGGAAAATCTCGACTACCCGGAAACCGGGCGCAAGCTGCCTACTTTCCTCACGCTCGATAATGCCGAAAAGCTGATCTGGGCGCCGGATTTAGAGACCTTCACCGGCGTGCGGGATGCGGCCATCATCTCCGTGCTGCTCGGCTGCGGCTTGCGCGTGGCCGGGGTGGTTGGCTTGAACGAGAGCAACCTGCAGACCCAAATCATCGACCGCGAGCCGCGCCTGTGCCTGCGCACGCTGGAAAAGGGCAGCAAAGAGCGCCTGTTGCCCGTGCCGCGCGAAGCCGACCTGCTGCTGCGTATTTATCTGGAGCATGACGAGCTAAAAAGTATCGACCGCAGCCTGCCGGACGGCGACCGGGTGCTGTTCGTGACCACCAACAACCGCCATTGCCCCGAGCACCAATACCACGGTGAGCGCCGCCGCTTCACCACCCGCGGCCTGCATGCCATGATTCGCCGCCTCGGCCTGCGGGCCGGCATACCCGCCAACCAGTTGCACCCACACGCCCTGCGCCACTTGTACGGCACCGAACTGGCCGAGAGCGACGTGCAGGATGGCGTACGCCAGCAACTGCTCGGGCACAGTGACCCCCGCAGCACCCAGATTTACACCCACCTCGCCACCCGGAAGCTGACCGGTGATGTTGACCGCGGTAATCCTCTGGCAAAAATTAAAACGCCAGTTACAGAACTGCTCGGGAAATTACCACGTCCATAGAAGCCCCTTTTAGGTCTCTTTTGATTCCTACAACTCATAGTGGCGGAACCACTTTCTTGCCACCAATCTATGATAGACGGTGTTTCCAGTAGTTCTACAAACTGACCCTAAGAACGGGCTAAAACAAACTGATTCCTACAACTCAACACTTCGCATAACACCAAAGAGCGAAGTCATACCACAGCCACATAAGGACAAAACGCAGATGAAACCAACGGAAAAGCGAAGTCATAGCCACGGAACTGCACGGTCACCAGGGGTGGGGGCTCGGCAAGACACCTCGCAGCCTCCCGCCCAGGGGGGTGGGTACCTAGATACCTACAGGTTTTGTGAACTTGAAAAATCGGATTATGCTGCCGAAAAAATCGACCCGCGGCTAAAAGACCTGCACCAAATCGGGCTGAATCCGACCCTGCTAAAAGTGGCAGCCACCATCGGCGTGGATAATTTCTTAAAGATGTGGGAAATTTTGGACAACGACGAGCATTTGCGGACGGACTGGGGTGGGATTATGGTAAAAATCCGCGCCTTTAAATCCTATCGCCGTTATTTGAGGAATCGGCATATTGTGATGCTGCACAAAAATAATGATGGGGTTGGAATGACAAAGATAGCTAAAAAGGCTACTGAAAATTTGGGAGAGAGGATTCACCCTTCACAGATTTACAAGATTGTCGCCAAAAGCGAGAGTTAGATTTCTTGGTGTGAAAGATTTCGGGGAGATGGATGTGCATTTTCTGAGTTCGTAGTACGGAAAGTACGGCGTGCCACATTCTTAATAAACCCTTACTAGAAGATAGTAGGGGTTTAATTTTATCTATAAAATTAACAGGTTAGTATGTTTGCTATTCTGTTAATTTATCTTTGTGGTTCATCTCCAGTACTTCGTTTTTTGTTCAGTTTTAGCCACAATCGCATGGGATTTAGATCAGAGGTTGTATTGGACAGTTAAATAAAACTCCTCAACATCTCGCTTATACTGCAAAAGCCTTCTTTAATTTATCCGGGAGGGCTTTTATCATGGCTTCAATCAGTAAAAAACAACCTGTATGTGGTTTGCCCAAGTACACCATCATGCAATCAATAGTTTGCCTGTGATTAACCGGGTGATTTCATTTTCGTACAAAACCGCAAGTGGAAGTATGAGCAAACAAAATCGAGATTGAATAGACTGAGTGGTTGACCAATATTCCTTCTGCCAAAGTGTTATTGTGTTATCAAGTAGACAATATGCAAGCGATGCATTGAGTGCCAGAAGTAAAAGATTTTAATTGCAGAAAATTATTGATTATTTATTGAGTTAAATTAAAAAGGCTACCTGAAAACGAAGCGAGGCGCAGTTTCTGCAACGCTAAAATTTTCAGGTAGCCTTTTCTCTATCCTACAGTTTAGGCGGCGTTTAAATCAAAGCCGCTGTGGCGGAGTAGGGCGTCGATGCTGGGGGCGCGGCCGCGGAAGGCTTGGAAGGATTCGGCGGCGCTGCGCGAGCCGCCCACGGCGAGGATTTCCTGCCAGAAGCGGCGGCCGCATTCGGCCACATCGCCGCTTTCTTCAAATGCGGCGTAGGCATCGGCGCTGAGCACTTCGGCCCAGGCGTAGCTGTAGTAGCCGGCCGAGTAGCCGCCGGCGAAGATGTGGCCGAAGCTGTTGGCGAAACGGTTGTAGGCAGGCGGCTGCACCACAGCCACTTCGCGGCGCACGTTGTCCAACACTTGAGCCCAGCCGGAAAGACGGGCGGGATCGGTTTCGCTGTAAATCAGTATATCGAACAAGGCGAATTCCATCTGGCGCACGAGGAACATGCCGCGTTGGAAGTTTTTGGCGGCGAGCATTTTGTCGAACAATTCCTGCGGCAGCGGTGCGCCGTTGTCTTCGTGTTCGGACATGCCGCGCAGTACATCATATTCCCACACGAAGTTTTCCATAAACTGGCTGGGCAGCTCTACGGCATCCCATTCCACGCCGTTGATGCCGCTCACGCCCAATTCGTCTACTTGGGTGAGCAGATGGTGCAGGCCGTGGCCGGTTTCGTGGAAAAGGGTGAGGATTTCGTCGTGGGAGAGGCGGGCTTCTTTGCCTGCTGCGGGCGGGGTGAAGTTGCATACCAGATAGGCAGTGGGGCTTTGCAGCTGGCCATTGGGCAGGCGGCGGCGGCCTTTATAGTCGTTCATCCATGCGCCGCCACGTTTGCCTTCGCGGGCGTACAAATCCATATACACGCCGCCGATGTGCGCGCCGTTTTGTGAGAGTTCGAAATAGCGCACATCGGGGTGCCACACGGGCACGGTTTTTTCGGTGAAATCCACGCCGTAGAGCCGTTTGATTTGGGCGAACAGGCCAAGGAGCACTTTGCCCACGGGGAAGTATTTTTTCACTTCGGTTTCGCTGAACGAATATTTGGCCTGGCGCAGTTTTTCGGAGGCATAGGCCAAATCCCAGGGCTGCGGGTTTTCAATGGCGAGGGTGTCGCGGGCGAAGGCCTGCACGGCGGCAAAGTCCTGCTCGGCGAAGGGCTTGGCACGTTTGGCCAAATCGCGTAGGAAATCCAGCACTTGCGCGGGCGAATCGGCCATTTTGGTAGCCAGCGAGAGCTCGGCGAAGTTGGTGTAGCCAAGCAGCTTGGCTTCCTGCAGGGTGATTTCGAGGCGGCGGGTGATGTTGGGGCTGTTGTCGAACCGGCCTTCGTTGGAAAGCTCGCTGGCGCGGGTAACGTAGGCGCGGTATACCTCTTCGCGCAGTTCGCGGTTGTCGGCGTATTGCATCACGGCGAGGTAGTGCGGCATTTGCAGGCCGATTTTGTAGCCGCTTTTGCCTTCGGCCTGTGCGGCGGCGGCAAACATGGCCATGGCGTCTTCAGGTAGCCCGGAGAGCGGCTCGGCATTGTCGAAATAGAGGGCGAAGGCATCGGTGGCATCGAGCACGTTTTGCGAGAACTTGGCGGCCAGCTGGGCGCCTTCGGTTTGCAGGGCGGCGAATTCGGCCTGCTTTTCGGGCGGCAGCTCGGCACCGCTGAGCACGAAATCGCGCAGGTCGTGGTTGAGCTTGGTTTGCTGCGCCGGGCTTAAGGTGGCAAATTCGGGGGAGCTTTTGATGGTTTTGAAGCGTTGGTAGAGCTCGATGTCTTGGCCGATTTCGGTAAAGAATACGGTAATTTCCGGCATCAGCTCGTTATACACGGCGCGCAGTTCGGGGGTATCGGCCACGGAGTTGAGGTGCGATACCACGCCCCAGATACGACCGACGCGCTCGGTGATGTCGGTAAGCTTTTCCACGGTGTTGCCCCAAGTGGCTTCGCTTTGAGCCTTAACGGCGGCAATGCCGGCACGGGCTTCGGCGAGGGCGGATTCGAGGGCAGGGCGGATGTGGGCAGTTTGGATTTGGTCGAAACGCGGCTCTTCGCCAAGTTGGAGCAGGGGATTCACGGGTTGTCCTTTTGATGATGGGGATGATACGGGCAAATAGGGGCGGGGCGGGTTTTCACAAGGGCAGGGGCAGGGTTAATTGGTGTTTTCAGGTAGCCTGGGTTTGAACTGGCTTGAGGCTACCTGAAAATGAACATCCGGTTGTTGTGAGATTTGGCGGGTTGAGGCTGTTACGCTTAGCGATGTGGTTTCAAGTAGCCTTTGCTGATACTGCCTTGGGCGGATGGCTCAATGGGCTGGTTGGTGGGCTTTTAGCAGCCGGTAAAATAGTTCTACTGCTTGGGCGTGCTGCTGCGTGGAAATCGGCTGGGATAGGAAATCCGGCCAATCGATATCGGCAGGACTGAAGCCGCAGACGTAGGCCAGGATCATGTTGGCAAAGCCGGCGGTGGATTCGGCATAGCCCAGTTGTTGGGCAACGAAATCGTGGAAGGGGCGGAGGGTGTCGGGTTCGTCGATATGGTGGCAGCGGGTGGCCATGGTGTAGCCGCTGATGAAGTTCATCAGGCTGGGAAGCGTGGGCGGGTTGATATACATACCGAGCCGGTTTTGCATTTGGAAGAGCAGGGCGGAAAGGGTGGTGGGAGAAGGCATGGTGTGGATTGGGGCTACCTGAAAAGTGGGCATGATTATAGCCAAAGCGCATTTCACCTTCTACCGCGTGAACCAGCCTTTTGGTGCTGTTTGTACTGTATTCGACTTGGTAGGGAAAATCATGGTTTTGGCTATGGCCAAGGTGCCGGTTTCAGGTAGCCTCAAGTTTTCAGGTAGCTTCAGTTGCGGCGTGAATCCGGATAAAAAACTGCCGACCTTTCCATGATAGGTACGGAAGGGTCGGCAGGGCAGGCTATAGTGAATTTAACTTAAACCAGTACAGCGTTGCCTCGCCTTGCCGTACTATTTGTACTGTCTTGCGGCTCGTCGCCTTGTCCTGATTTTTGTTAATTCACTATACCTGAAAACGTAATGCGGGCAGCCAGATTATTTGCCGTTGGCTGTGGCAGGGGCAGAAGCGGCTTCTGCGGTGGATTGGGTCGGCGTTGCTGCTGAGGCTGGTGCGGCTTCAGTGTGTTGCTTGAGGCCGCCACCGAGGGCTTTATAAAGGTCGGCCAGGTTTTCCAGCATGGAAAGCTGGGTGGCGAGCACGGCGGCATCGGCAGAGTAGCTGCTGCGTTCGGCATCGAGCACTTCCAGCGAGCTGGACACGCCGTGGCGGTAGCGCAGGTTAATCAGGCGCAGGCGGTCGTTGTAGGCTTTTTGGGTTTGCACACGGGCATTGTATTGCTGCTGCAGGGTTTCGCGCGCCACTAGGGCGTTAGATACGTCTTGGAAGGCGGACTGCACGGCTTTTTCATACGCGGCCACGGCCGATTGCTGGCGCAGTTTGGCCACGTCTAGGCTGGCGCGCAGGCTGCCCCAGTTGAAAATGGGTACTTTGATGGTGGGGGAGAATACCCAGGTACGGTTTATGCCGTCGAACAGGCGATTCATTTCGGTGCTGCCGGTGCCGATGCTGCTGGTGATGCTGATGCTGGGGAAAAAGGCGGCACGGGCGGCGCCGATATTGGCATTGGCCTGGCGCAGGTTGTGTTCTGCAGCGCGGATATCGGGGCGGTTTTGCAGCAGGTCGGAGGAAAGGCCGGCGGGCAGCTGGGTGATGCGGAATTGCTTGTTCAGCGGCAGGCCGGCGGGCAGATTATTGGGCACGGGCTGGTTAATCAGCACGGCCAGGGCGTTGTGTGCCTGCTCGCGGGCGCGCAGGGCGGCGGCGTAGTCGGCTTTGGCCGATTCAATCAGGGCTTCCATTTCGCGCAGGTTGACGGCAGAAATTACGCCGGCATTGTGCTGGATTTGGTTAAGCCGGTAGGTCTGCTCGCGGGTTTGCAGCACCCGCTGGGCGAGCTTCATGGATTCTTCAGCGTAGCGTTCGTTGAAATAGGCTTTGGCCACGGCAGAAACCAGCGCGAGGTGGGCGGAATCGCGGGCGGCAGTGCTGCTGAAATAGCCTTGCAGTGCGGCTTGGTTGTTGCTGCGGGCTTTGCCGAACAGGTCGAGCTCGTAGGAGGCGATGCCGAGGCCGACGCTGTAGGATTCGGCAATGTAGGAGCGGCCGGTGGCGCTCAAATCCTGCGCCACGCGGGCACGTTGGCCGGTGCCGCTGGCGTTGATGCCGGGCAGGGAGGCGGCGCGGGTGATGGCGTATTGGGCGCGTACAGCTTCGGCATTCAGGGCGGCCATGCGCAGGTCGGGGTTGTTCTGCAGTGCCAGGGTAATCAGGGATTTGAGGCGCGGGTCGGCAAAGTAGTCTTCCCAGCCGGTGTCGGCGGCACGGCTGCTTTGGCCGGCGGCGGTGTCGTAGCGGAAGCTGGCGGGCACGTTTACTTCAGGCTGCTGATAGCGCGGCGCAAGGGTGCAGGCGGAGAGCAGCAGGCTGAAGGCGAGGCTGCCGGCAATCGGTTTTAAAACGGTTGTTCTCATGTGCTTTGTCCTTATGATTTTCAGGTAGCCTCCAATGCGGCAGAGGCTACCTGAAAATGTTTTACTGGTCGTTATGCAGGTCGCGTTTCTCTTCTTCGCTCAGCCCTTGTTCGGCGGCGGAAACATAGAGTTCGGCCTGCTCGGGGCTGATGTTGGTGTGGGCAGCGGCCATTTCGGTTTCGTGTTGGGACGGTTTAAACAGCTTGCGTACCAACACGTAGAACAGCGGCACCAGGAACACCGACAGCAGCGTGCCGACAGACATCCCCCAGAATACAGTGGTACCGATGGCGCGTTGGCTGGCGGAGCTGGCGCCGGAGGCGATATACAGCGGTACCACGCCCAAGATGAAGGCGAAAGAAGTCATCAGAATCGGGCGGAAGCGCAGGTGGGCGGCAGCCAAGGCCGATTCCATCGCGCTCTTGCCCTGCGCTTGTAGATCTTTGGCAAATTCGATAATCAGAATCGCGTTTTTCGCGCTCAAGCCGACCACGGTAATCATGCCGACCATGAAGTAGATGTCGTTAAAGAACACCTCTCGGATGTGGAATACGCCGTTGAATAGGTTGCGGCCGAACACGCCCAGCACCACGCCGAGGAAGCCCAAGGGAGCAACCAGCAGCACGGCAGCGGGAATCGACCAGCTTTCATACAGGGCGGCCAGCACGAGGAAGGTGGCCAGCAATACGAAGCCGTAGAGCATGGTGCGCTGGGAAGAGCCGCTGGCCTGTTGGCGCGATTCACCTGCCCATTCCACGCTGTAGCCGTCCATCTGCGACACGATGCGTTCTACCTCGGCCATAGCGTCACCGCTGGCGAAGCCGGGTTTGACCGCGCCGCTAATCGACATGGCGGGATAGCCGTTGAAGCGGGTGCTCTGCTCCATGCCGGCTTCCCATGAGGCGCTAACCACAGTGGAAAGCGGTACGGCCACGCCTTGGCCGTTAGGCACGGTCATAGCCAGAATTTGCTCGGCCTGCATACGGGCCTGAGGCACGGCTTGCACATACACTTTTTGCAGGCGGCCGTTATTGGGGAAGTCGTTTACATATGCTCCGCCCAGAGCCGTACCCAAGGTGCTGCGGATAGAAGCCATGCTGATGCCTTGTGCGGCAGCGGCGGCACGGTCGATGGTGAGCTTGAGCTGCGGTGCGTCTTCCAAGCCGGCGGCACGGGTGTCGCCGAACATCGGGTTTTTGCGCATTTCAGCAATCAGCTTGTTGCGTGCTTCCACCAAGGCTTGGTGGCCGTGGTTGTTGCGGTCTTGCAGGTAGAACTCTAAGCCGCCGTTACCCAGCTCGCGGATGGGAGGCGGATTCACGGCGATGGCGAAACCATCGCGGATCATACCGCTGGCCATGAAGGTACCGGTCAGTTTTTGAGAAATACTGGCCGCGTCTTCGCCCGGGCCTTTACGTTCGTCCCAGTTTTTCAAAATCACAAAGCCCATGGCCATGTTCTGGCCGCTACCTGAAAAGCTGAAGCCGGATACGGTGAATACATCTTTCACGCCAGGCGTGCCTTTGGCAATCTGCTCCACGGCCAGCAGGGTTTGGTCAGTACGCTCTTTGGTGGCACCGGCCGGCAGCTGGATGCTGACCATCAGGTTGCCTTGGTCTTCCGACGGTAGGAAGGAAGACGGAATACGGGTGTAGAGCAGGCCGGCGGCAGCCACCAGCGCCAAGTACACAATCAGCATACGCCCGGCACGGTGTAGCAGGGCGGCCACCCAGCCTTCGTAGCGCTTGTTGCCGGCGGTGAATTTGCGGTTGAACCAGCCGAAGAAGCCGGTTTTTTCCTCGTGGTGTCCTTTCTCAATCGGTTTGAGCAATGAAGCGCACAAGGCCGGCGTGAGCGACAGGGCGAGGAAAGCGGAGAAGGCGATGGAGAGCACCATGGTGATGGCGAATTGCTGGTAGATTTTGCCGGTGGCACCGCTGAACATGGCCAGCGGTACGAACACGGAAATCAATACGGCGGTAATGCCGACTACGGCGCCGGAAATCTGCCCCATGGCTTTATGTGTAGCTTCGCGCGGCGGCAGGCCTTCTTCCGACATGATGCGTTCCACGTTTTCCACCACCACAATGGCATCGTCCACCACAATACCGATTACCAGCACCATGGCAAACATAGTCAGCACGTTGATCGACATGCCGAAATAATAAATGCCGGCAAAACCGCCCAAGAGCGAAATCGGCACTACGATGGTGGGAATCAAGGTGTAGCGGATGTTTTGCAGGAACACAAACATCACAATGAACACCAATACCATGGCTTCCACCAAGGTGTGCACCACTTGTTCGATGGAGATTTCCACGAAGGTGGAGGTGTCGTATGGGGCATCCCAAGTAACATCGCCGGGGAAGTACTGCTCCAATTTGGCCATGCGTTCTTTTACCAGCGCGGCAGTGGCGGTGGCGTTGCCGCTGTTGGACAGCATCACGGCCATGCCGACGGTGGGTTTGCCATTGAGGCGGGTACTGGCGGAGTAGTCTTCCGAACCCAGCTCGATTTTGGCCACATCGCGCAGATAAACGTTGGCACCGTTTGTGTTGCTGCGCAAGATGATGTTGCCGAATTCTTCCGGCGTGCTGAGCTGGCCGTCGGCAGTGATGGTGGCGGTAATGGTTTGCCCTTGGCTGGCTGGCAGCGAGCCGAGCGAACCGGCAGAAATCTGCACGTTTTGTGCACTGATGGCGGCGGAAACGTCGGCAAAGGAGAGATTGAAGTTTTGCAGTTTCTGCGGGTCTACCCAAATACGCATGGCGCGTTCTGCTGCAAACAGACGCACTGCGCCCACGCCTTCAACACGCTGCAATTCGGGCACGATGTTGCGTTTGGCGTAGTCGGCCATTTCTTCCAAATCTTGGGTTTGCGAAGAGAGTGCCACCACCATCAGGAAGTTGGAGCGGGATTTGGATACGTTTACGCCGTATTGCTGCACGGTAGCCGGCAGGCTGGACAACACTTCGTTCAGTTTGTTGTTCACTTCCAGTTGCGCCACGCTTTCATCGGTATCGGGAGTGAAGGTAAGGGTAACGCTACCTGAACCGCTGGAGTCGGCGGAAGTGGACATATAGTCTAAGCCTTCCACACCGTTCATATTGCGCTCGATTACTGCCAACACGCTGTCTTCCATCACCTGGGCGGAAGCGCCGGGGTAGGTGGCGGTCAGGTTGAACGTAGGCGCGGCAACAGATGGATATTGCGATACCGGCAGTTTTTGGATGGCCAGCACGCCCGCCAAAATAATGAAGAGGGAGATAACCCATGCGAACACGGGCCGGTCGATAAAGAATTTAGCCATTTACACACGCCCCTTTATTTGGCTTGGGAAGCAGATTGGGCGGCTGGAGCGGAAGCTGCTGCGCTGGATTGGGCTGGAGCAGGAGCGCTGTTCGGCTTGGCCGGAGCGGCAGGCGCGGCGGATTGTTGCGGCTGTGAAGCCTGCCATTCTTGGGTTTTCACTTTTTGCGCACCCATCATGCCGGCAATCATGGTGCCGTCCATGGCCACTTTGTCGCCGTCTTTCAGCCCGCCGGTAACAATCCAGTTGTTGCCGTTTTGGCCGGCAATGGTTACTTCCTGCTGGCGCATCGAGCCATCGGCGGCCACGACAACCACGGTATCTTTCGCACCGCGGGTAACAGCACGCTGCGGAATGAGGTAGGCGCTGTTGGCTTTTGCTTGTGGTAGGCGTACGCGCACATACAGGCCGGGCAGCAGGATGTTGTCATCGTTCGGCACTTCCACCCGCAGGGAAACTTGGCCGGTGGTTTCGTTTACTGTCGGGTCGGTAAACAGCAGACGGCCTTTTTGCGGGTATTCGCTGCCGTCTTCCAGAATAATGGTTACTTCCACCGCGCCGTTTACTGCGCTCATCTGGCCTTCGGCAATCTGGCGGCGCAGCTTCATCACATCCAGCGCAGACTGGGTAACGTTCACATACATCGGATTAGTTTGCTGAATAGTGGCCAACACGGTTGCACCACCTGCAGTGAGCAATGCCCCTTCAGATACGTTGGAGCGGCCGATATAGCCGGAAATCGGCGCGGTGATGCGGGCGTGGTTTACATTTACCTGTGCCGAGCGGATGGCGGCGCGGGCAGCGTTCACATTAGCCACGGCAGAGCGTTGTGCGGCCACAGCAGCATCGTATTCCTGTTTGCTGATGGCATCGGCGGCCACCAAGGGTTGGTAGCGTGCCAAATCGGCATTGGCTTTAGCCTGAGCGGCTTCGGCGGCAGCCAGCTGGGCGCGTGCGCTGGCAAGGCCGGCTGAGTAGCTGGCGTCGTCCAGTTGATACAGCGCCTGGCCGGCCTGTACATAACTGCCTTCTTGGAACAGGCGGCGTTTGATGATGCCGCTCACCTGCGGGCGCACTTCAGCAGAACGGAAAGATTCCAAGCGGCCGGGCAGCTCAGTACTGATTGTGGTGTCTTCTGCCTTTACGGTAAGCACGCTTACCACTAGTTCTGGCGCCCCTTGTTGCTGCTGCTGTTCGCCTTTACTGCAGGCAGACAGCGCCAATACGGAAGCCACGGCGATTGCGCTCAGCCGAAAGCTTGTTTTCCCTGATATGCTGAAAAGTGTCATTATGATGGCCTTAGATTAAGTTGATGTTTAGTTAATGAATTATGGCTGCTTAGGGCCCGGAAAGGCAAAAGCAGCCGCAGAGAATAAAACAGAATCTTACATACATTGCTGTATGTTGTCTATAGTCGTTTAGGTGGAGAAATGCTAATATGCTAAAAAGCAACATTATTGCGTGGGCAGGCTGCAAGTGAGCTTGAAAGCCTGCTCTAGGCATGACAGAATTAATTAATAAATAAACCAGTTAATGATCTGGAAATAATGATGAGAAAAACAAAAGTCGAAGCGCAGAAAACACGCAACTACCTACTTAAGGCAGCCCTGGATACATTCTATACAAGAGGAGTTAGCCGTTCATCCCTAAACGAAATTGCTCAAACTGCCGGTGTAACACGTGGTGCGCTGTATTGGCATTTCAAAAATAAAGAAGATTTGTTTGAAGGGTTGTTTCAACAAGTATTTGCCGAAATATCGAGCGAGCTGGCGCACGATATAGAAAACCAATCAGCAGATATTTGGGAAAGTTTTGAAGTCGCTACCATTAATCTGTTTCAAAAACTGGAAACCGATGAAACACAATAAGGAAATTTTGCAATATCATTCACTTGAAGTGCGAATATACTGAGCAGAACCATTCTGTAGTAAAAATTATGCGCAGCTATCAGGATATGTGGCAGCGCCAGCTCACCGATGTGCTGACCCTGAGCCTGCAACAGAAAAAGCTGCCGGAAGATTTGAATATTAATTTGGCCGTGATATTCATGATGTCGGTGATCAGCGGGCTGATGAGTATTTGGATGAATATGCCCGAGCAATTCAGTATCGGCAAAACCGCACCGCAGATCATTCGCACCGCTATGGGTGCATTGCAGCATGCGCCGGCTTTGTGTATCCAATCTTCCAAACCCCTGCCGCTGAGTATGCGGCAACATAAGGCCTAAGATTTCCATACCTCATACAGGCTACCTGAAAACCGTCTGCCAAACGATGCAGAGATTTTCAGGTAGCCTGAAGCCGTTTTATAGCAGGATTTTGCAAGCAGAGCAGCCGTATATACATTGCTGCAAAACAGGCCAATTTGCTGGCAATCCGCTATACAGGCTACCTGAAAACCATCTGCATAAACAGCTCGGCAAGTTTCAGGTAGCCTAAAGCCGTTTATTACCGTTTGCGCTTCTCAAAATCTGCCATATGAAAATCTTGTCTCCCAAGTTAATCTTCTCCCTGCTGCTTATCGGCGCGGCGGCCGGTATTACCGGCATTGTGCTGACGTTGCTGCTGCACACGGTACAGCATTTGGCGTTTGGGTATCCACTGAATATAGAGTTGTCGTATCGCGTGATGGTGGAGGAGAGCTCGCCGCTGCGGCGCTTGACGGTGCTGCTGTTGTGCGGCGGCTTGGTGGGGGTGGGCTGGGTGATGCTGCATCGGCTGGCCTCGCCTTTGGTATCGATTAAAACGGCGGTGGCGAACGGGCAGAGAATGCCTTTGGCAGCCACGCTGATTCATGCGCTGCTGCAGATTGTTACCGTGGGCTTGGGCTCACCGCTGGGGCGTGAAGTGGCGCCGCGTGAAATCAGTGCGGCGTTGGCGGAGCGCTGGGCGGCATCGCGGGGTTTTGATGAGGAAGAGCGTAAAATCTTGCTGGCCTGTGCTTCGGGTGCAGGTTTGGCGGCGGTGTACAACGTGCCGTTGGCGGCGGCGGTGTTTGCTTTGGAAACCTTGTTGTTATCGTGGTCGCGCGAGCGGCTGCTGGCGGCGCTGTTGGCTTGCGGCACGGCGGTGTTGGTGGTGCGTGCGGCGTTGGGCGATGTGATTCAGTATCCGCTGCTGAATTTCCCTTTGCCGGATGAGTGGTTTAATGCGTGGGCACTGGCGGCTGCGCCTTTGCTGGCGCTGGGTGTGTGGGCATTTGAACGGAGTATGGACAGGCTACCTGAAATTCCACGGCGCAAACCGGCGATGGTGTGGGTGGCTTTGCTGTCATTTGCGCTGATCGGGCTAATGGCTTGGTATTTTCCAGAAATTATGGGCAACGGTAAGGCTGGTAATCAGTTGAGTTTTCAGGCTACTTTGGGCTGGCGGCAGGCTTTTGGCCTGCTGGCGGCGAAGTGGGCGGCGCTGTTGTTGGCCACGCTGGCCGGGGCTTACGGTGGGCGGATTACGCCTTCAATGATGTTGGGTGGGCTGATTGCATTTTTAGCGGCCTGCGTTTGGAATGTTTGGCTGCCTGGGGTCGATATGGGTGCAGCAGCGTTTGTGGGGGCAACAGTATTTTTGGGTGTAGCACAGAAAATGCCGATTACTGCGTTGGTGTTTATGCTGGAATTGTCGCGCCAGTCACCCGCGTTGTGGCTGCCGCTGTGTTTGTGTTTGATGCTGACTTTGCTGGTGTATCGTGCGTTGCCGATGAGGCAGGCAATTTGAGGGTGGGGCGGATTGAAAGGCTACCTGAAAATAAAACGGCGGTATTGCCATGCCGCTGCCGATTTTTTCCAGCTGCCATAAGCAGGCATAACAAAAGGCTACTTGAAGTTTCAGGTAGCCTTTGCTGTGCTGAATAAGCTTAGCGGATATTAGCCTGTTGATAGAGACGGGCAATTTCCTGCTCGATCAGCAAGTTTTGCAAATCTTGCTGGATTTGTGGTTTCAGTTGGGCAAACGGCGGCACGCGAACGGGGCGTTTGGCTTCCATATAGAAGATGGCGAAAATGCCGTTGCTTTCCACCGGGGTTTCGGTGAATTTGCCCTGACCGAGTGATTTTACGGCGTTATACACCATAGGCGCGCCTTCTTCTAAATCTTTCAGCGGGGTGAAAGTGGGGCTGATGCCGCCATTGGCACGGCTTGGTGTGTCGATGGTGTATTGGCGGGCCACATCGGTAAAGCGGCGGCCGCGTCGGAGGTCGGCCACGGCTTTTTGGGCGTTATCGCGGTTGTTGAGGATGATTTCGCCGAGTTTGACTTCTTGTGTGCCGCGATAGCGGTTGGTGATTTCCTGATAAGCCTGCTGCACTTGGGCTTCGGTTACAGGGTTGGAACGCAGGATGTGCGCCACTAGGGCTTGGGCGGTTACGTTGCCTTCAAAGGTTTCCCAATCTTGGCGGAAGGTGGGTTTGCGGTCTTCGCCACTGGTGCGGGCATCGGTGCGGGCACGCTCGATGATTTGTTTGAATTCGGGGCTTTCGTTTAGGCGCAGGCGGCGTGATTCTTGAATCATCAGTTCGCGGGTAACGAGGCGGCGGGCGATGTTTTCGCGCAGCTCTGGGGAGTCGGTTACCTGGCCGTTGCTCTGTTCGTTAATAATCTTCACCTGCTGGTCGATTGCGGAGCTATCGATGCGGGTATTGTTTACGGTTACAACAGTTTGCGCGGCCAGCGGAGCAGCAGCTAAGGCCGTGGTCAGCAGTAGTGCGAGCGAAGTTCGTTTCATGTTGTCGTCCTCAAGTTCAAAATGGTTATAGCCGGATTATAAAGGATTTTACGGTTCGTATTCTTCCGGTGTTTGCGCACGGATGCTCAGTGCGTGGATTTGGGAGGGATATAAATCGTGCAATGCCTGTTGGATGGTACGCTGGCGGACAACGCGGTTCATGCCAGCAAATTGGGTGCTGACGATATGGACCCGGTAATGTCCGCCACCTTGGTTGCCGGCATGGCCGATGTGCAAATGGCTCTCATCGGTTAGTTCAAGCAAGCTAGGAGAAAAGGCGTCTTCCAAACGCTGGCGAATGGTTTGCGCGCTCATGCAGGCAGCACTTTCTTAAACGGGCGAATGAGGATTTCGGCATATACGCCGGCTTCTACATAGGGGTCTTGCCCTGCCCATTCTTCAGCTTCGTCTAAAGAGGCAAAGTCGGCTACGATGAGGCTACCTGAAAAGCCGGTTTCGCCCTCGGGCAAGGGGCAGGGGCCGGCCAAAACCAGCCGGCCGGCCTCAGCCAGTTTTTCTAGTCTGGCCAAATGGGCGCTGCGGGCAGCTAATCTGGCTTCAGTTGAATCGGCCACATCGGAGGCCATCAGCATGAACAACATAATTCGGTTTCTCTTGATAAATTAAATTTTGGAAATTAGGCAAAGACATTTGCTGCCACATAATCTGTGGTCAAATTTGCCTGGCTGCTCACACCTTGCATCATTCTGTAATCCTGTAATCTGGCAATTTGCAAGTGCGAGATTAGGCCTTTATCTTAAAGCAAATATGGAAATTCTGCACTTAAATATCGCAAAGCTGATGATGGTGAGTATGTGTTGGCAACAGTGTAAACGCATCGGAATATAAATGCAGGGAGTCTATTAAATAATTAAAAATGTTTCATTCCTGTATAGAAAATCGGGTTAAATAGCAGAAATGGCTTGGCATAAATAGGAAATAAACGATATGATACCTAGGTTTAGAGATTTTAATCCGTTGCACAACTGCCGCTTTCAGGCTGAAATTTTGCTTACTTGGCTCTGTATTTTTCTGTTGGTTCAGAAGGTTAGCTGTGCATGACTTTAGGTTGTAAGGGGGATTTGATGTTTTGTAAGCAGTATAAAATGAAGCTGATCGCGGCTTCCCTGGGTTTGGTAGCCTCTGTCGGTGCTCATGCCGCTTTGGGCGGTTTGCAGGTTCAGTCGCGCTTGAACGAGCCGTTTTCCGCCACGGTGGTGGTAACAGGCGATGAAGCGCGCGCTTTGGCTTCAGCCAAGCCCACCGTCAACGGTGCTAATCTGCAAGCCACGGTATCTCGCCGTAGCGGCGACCGTGCCGTTATCCACTTGCGTTCTAATGCGCCGATTAAAGAGCCAGTGATGACATTCTGGCTGGGTGTGGGCAATCAAAACCACCAATATACCGCCATGTTGGATCCCCGTGATTATCAGTCTGCTCCCGACAGCTCCCGTTCGCGCCGTGAGCGCCGTGTTGAGGCTGAACCGAGTCGTCGCCATTCTGCTGAATCTAGACGGCACCGCCGCGCTACTGATCGCCGCGAAGCACCGGTGCAGATTACTGGAGAAAGCTATCAGATTAAAGACGGCGAATTGCTGGTGGATATTGCACAGCGTGTTAAACCCTCGGGCATGACTTTGCGTCAAACCATCAATGCTTTGGTGGCTGCCAACCCGCGTGCTTTCCGCAATGGTAACCCTGATTTAATGTATCGTGGCGCCACCCTTACCATCCCTGATGGCGATACCCTGCGCCGCTTGGCACACAATCCGCCGCGCCGCGTAAGCACCCGTGCACAGGAAGAGCGCCCGGCAGCCGATACAGTTCCGGCACGCCAACAGCCAACAGTGGAAACCCAACCGACCCCGCCGGTTACGCCTCCTGCTCCCCCCGCACCGCCTGTTGATCAGGCGCAACCTCAGCCACAACAGCCAGCCCAACCACCGGTTCAGCAGCCGCCTCAAGAGCAGCCTGCCGTTCCGCCTATGGTTAGCGACGTGGCTCCTGAAACGCCGGCTTCTGCCGCGCTGCCCGATATGGGTGCCAGCTTGCCGGAGCAGGCTTCCGATATGATGGTGTCTGAGCCGGTGGTAGAAACACCTCCGGTTGAGGTTGCCCCGCCAGTGGTAGAAACTCCGCCGATGGAAGAAGAGGGCATGGACATCACTCAGATGGCCCTCTACGGTGGTGGTGGCCTGCTGGCCTTGGGTGGTTTGGCTTATCTCTTGATGAACCGCCGCCGTAAGACCGCTGCTCCCGCCCGTGGTGATGATCATGCGGATGACGACGATGATGGTCTCTATTTTGAAAGCGTAACCGACCATTCCGATAGCCTTTCCGCCACTCCGGCTGCTCCCGCTGCCGCTGCACCGGTTAGCCAGCCGGCTGCTCCTGCCGCAGCACAACCTGCAGCGGTGAGCGAACAGGATTTGGGCTTGGATTTGAGCCACTTGGACGAACAGCAGCAGCTGGGCAGCACTCCCAGCACGGAAGCTGCCGCCCAGCAGGCTGCAGCCGATGATTGGAGCTGGTTGGAAGAATCCGAACAGCCCGCCGCCGCACCAGTTGCCCCGGCTGCTCCTGCTGCTGCCGAACCTGTTGCTTCGGATGACGAATGGCTGGACTTTGCTGTTGAAGAGCCGGCTGCTCCGGCTCAAGCCCCTGCCCAGCCCGCGCTTGAGCCTCAGGCCGCGCCGGTTGCTCCGGAAGAGTTAGATTGGGTATTGGATGAAACTCCGGTTGCCCAAACCTTCCAAGCAGAAGCCCCGGCTGCCGTTGAAGTGGCCGAGCCTGCCCAGCCGGCAGTGCCGGAAATGGACAACACCATTGCCTTCGAAGCTCCGAGCTTGGAGACTGAAAGCGTAAGCAGCGTAGCTGAAGAAGCCGCTGCCCCTGCTGCCGCATCCAATGTGATGGATTTTGATTTGGACTTTGACAGCACACCGGCTGCCCCGGCTCAAGCCGCGCCGGTGGAAGTTAGCCAGCCTGCTTCGGCCTATACTGAGCCGGTTAGCGCTGGTCCGCTGCCGAAAGAGGCGCTGGAAGCCAAATTGGAACTGGCTAAAATGTATCTGGAAATCGACGATGCTAACACTGCCCGTCAGACCCTGATGGAACTGATTAACGAATCAGAAGGCAGCAGCATTCAGGTTGAGGCACAGCAATTGTTGAACGACATCGGCCAGTAATCCAACTAGCCACAGCAACCCGGGCAGTTCCGCCCGGGTTTTTCTATACGGGCAGTTGTTTGCCAACGTTATTTCCGTTTTCAGGTAGCCTTCTCAAGCAATATCGTGGCTACCTGAAAAGAGTAGGCTGGCTTCGGCTCACAGTGATCAGTCAGATGGCAGGCGTAAAACTGCCGTACACAAACACTCCGCTGGCGTAAGCATGCTGACTAGCCCAGTTATACCGGTATCTGATTTTCAGGTAGCCTTTCCCAATATGCAGGTTACCTGAAAACATGGCTGCAACGAAGCTATAGTGAACTACAATTAAGAATGCTGCTGCCTTGGCTTGCTTTGCTGCACTATCGTTACGATCTGCGGCTCGCTACCTTGGCTCATTCTTAGGTTTTAAGCCACTATAAAACCAATTAATTTGAAAAAACATGAATCCATCTCCCATCAAACGCCGTGCCTTATTCGTCAGTTATGACGGCAGCCGTTTTTTCGGCTGGCAGAAGCAGGCAGACGGCATTGCCACCGTGCAAAGTGCCTTGGAAGTTGCTTTGAGCGAATTGGCGCAGGAACGCATCAGCGTGGTAACGGCCGGGCGCACCGATACCGGCGTGCACGCCACCGCGCAGGTGGTGCATTTCGATTCTGCCGCGCGGCGGCCGGATCAGGCCTGGGTGCGCGGCGTGAACGCGCTATTGCCCGAGGGCGTGGCCGTGTGGCGGGTGCAGGATGTGGCGCCGGAGTTTCATGCCCGTTTTGATGCTTGCGGGCGGCGTTATCGTTATCTGTTGCAGTCGGCGCCGGTGCGTTCGCCGCTGCTGGTGGGGCGTGCCGGGTGGACGCATTATGCCTTGGATATGGCCGCCATGCGCCAAGCTGCCGCGCTCTTGGTGGGCGAGCACGATTTTTCCAGCTTCCGCGCCGCGGAATGCCAGGCCAAATCGCCGGTGAAAACCTTGTATCGTGTGGCTTTGTGCGGTACGCCGGAATTGATGGCGGTGGATTTTCACGGCAACGCGTTTTTGCACCACATGGTGCGCAACCTGATGGGCGCACTGGTGTATGTGGGCTGCGGTAAGTTGAGTGTGGACGGTTTTGCCGGGCTGCTGGCCGCCCGCAGCCGCAAGCTCGCACCGCCCACTTTTATGCCAGACGGGTTGTATCTCACCGGCATCGACTACCCATCGCAATTCGGCGTGGCCACGCCGCCGCCGCCCGCTTGGCTGTTTCCCGATTGGTGAGGAGAATCAGATGGTTTTAACTTTAATGTTTCGTGAGTATTGCAGCCTGTGCCACCAGATGCGTGCCGCCCTGCAGCCGTATCAGGCAGAGTATGGTTTTGAACTGCAGATATTTGATGTAGATGAAGATCCGGAGCTGGAAGCGCGGTATAACGAGCTTGTTCCGGTGTTGCTGCATGAAGGCGAGGAAATCTGCCATTGGCATTTGGATGAGGCCAAATTGCTGGCGGTGCTGCAAAATGCCAAGGCTACCTGAAAAATATAAGTCTCAATAAAATTATTGAGTTGATTCCTGATAAGAGGCTACCTGAAAAATATTGCCCACCTATAGCTGAAAGGAAATCCAATGCCTAAAATCAAAATCTGCGGCCTCACCCGGCCGCGAGACGCGCAGGCCGCTGCCGAATTGGGTGCGGATGCGGTCGGCTTGGTGTTTTATGCCAAAAGCAAACGTTGCGTAGATGCTGCGCAGGCCGCTGAAATTGTTGCCACACTGCCGCCGGAGGTGGCTAAAGTGGCGCTGTTTGTGAACGAATCGGCCGAGCAGATTCGCCGGATTCTGGGCGCAGTGCCGATTGATGTTTTGCAGTTCCACGGCGACGAAGCGCCCGAATTTTGCCGCCAGTTTGGCAAGCCCTATTGGAAAGCCGTGCGGGTGCAGTCGGCGCAGGATATTGCCGAGGCGGCCGAGCGCTATGCCGATGCCGCCGCCCTGTTGCTGGATGCGCATATTGAAGGCCAATACGGCGGCACGGGGCAGGTGTTCGATTGGCGCTTGTTGCCCGCAACCATGCCGCTGCCGTGGATTTTGTCGGGCGGGCTGAACCCGGGCAATGTAGCCGCTGCCGTGCGGCAAACCGGTGCGGCTTGGGTGGATGTGTCCAGCGGGGTGGAGCAGGCACCCGGCATCAAGAGCCGCGACTTGATGGCAGACTTTATCCGGCAGGCGCGTGGGTAGATTGGCCGTAAAAAAGAAGGCTACCTGAAAACTTCAGTTTTGTTTTCAGGTAGCCTTTTCTATGCAAGCCTGCTTCAAGCATTCAATCAAACGCTGATAGGGCAATACTGCCGTTTAGTTTCACCATCTTATGTTTCAGGTAGCCTCTCGCGTTACAGGCTACCTGAAATGTTGTAGGGGCAGTTGTTATATCTGTTTGTGAGCATATCGAAAAGGCTAGCTGAAACCGTCAAACGGGGTTCAGTTAGCCTTTGGTTATGTTCGGGCTGAGGGATGCAGGATTTTCTTAGCGGCTTCCACGCCCCAGTAAACGGCTTCCTCCATCACGGAGTAGCTGCTCAGGTCGCTGTGGGCGAAGGTGAGGCGGGAGTGGTGCTGGCGCAGTTGGAGTAGGGTTGGTTGGGTGAGGTAGCCGGGGGCGGGGGAGCTCATGCCGTGGCCGCGGATGCTGATGTCTACGGAGGCGACCTGGTGCCAGAAGCTTGGGCCGTAGGCTTGGATGAGGTCTTGGGCGGCGTGGGCGAGCAGCTCTTCTTCGCCCGCTTTAAGCAGCCAGCGGCGGATGTTTTGCGGGCTGTCGTGGTTGAGGGCGGTGTAGGCTGTAAAGATGGTGTGTTCGGGTTTGGCGGTGCGGATGAGCTGGTTGGTGGATACAACGTAGCCGAGGCCTTGCGTGCCGTGCACTACGTTGTCCCACGCCAATTCGCTGCGCTGTGCTTCGCGGGGGAAGCCGTTGAGCACGAAATTGCTCACCAGCCAGGGGGCGTAGGCAGGCAGGTTGAGCGAGAAGCCGTAGTGTTGGGGCTGGGCGATGATGCGGGCGGCAATCATCAGAGGCATGGCGCAGATAACGTTTTGGGCGCGGATGAGGGCGGTGTGGCCGCTTTGGTTGTGGCGCAGGATAACGGCGACGTCTTCATCGGTTTCGCTAATTTGCAGGGCGGAGGCGTTGATGGCGGTGGGCTGGGCAAAGGTGAGTTCGGTGGTTTCAGGTAGCCTGTCGATATTTTGCAGGCGGATATGGCGGCGGATGGCTTCGGAAAGGTGGGCGAGGCCTTCGGGCCAGGTGAGCACGGCTTCGTTGGTGTGGCCGCGGGCGGCGAAGTAGTGCAGGCCGGCGAAGGCGGATACTTGGGCGATGCCTTGGCCGTAGTCGTCGCGGCAGCAGTAGTCGAGATACCAGAGCAGGCTGGGGGAGCGGTAGTTTTCTTTTTCGAGCCAGGCGGCGAAGGTGGTTTGGTCGAGGCGGCGCCATTCTTCGTCGGCGGAGGAATGGGCAATGGGGATGGCGAAGATTTTGCGCCCGTCGCGGCCGTGGGCGCGGCGCAGGGTTTCGATGAGGGCGTGGAAGCGGCGGCTGTCGGTATCTTCTTGCGGCAGCAGGGAATCTTGCCAGCGGTTTTGGTAATACAGGCGCTCGGCGGGGGCATAAACCAAATCGGTTTCGCGATACAGGGGCTCGGGCCGGTCGATGCCGTCGAGCAGGATGCCGAGGTCGGATAAGAGTTGGCGCACATACACGCTTTCCTGTGAGGGCAGGGCTAAATAGTGTGCGCCGGAGGGGGCGGAGAGGCTACCTGAAACATAGGCGGCATTGTTGCCATTGCGCTCGATGCCTTCGGCGAGAAGGAAGTTGCGTTGGCCGTGTTTGGCCAGGTGCCAGGCGGCGGAGAGGGCGGCAGCGCCGCTGCCGAGGATGAGGGTGTGGCAGCGGTGTTCGGATTGGGGGGTAAGGGAAACTTGGCCGTTGCGCAGCTCGTGGCCGAAAGGCAGGCCGATGCGGTGAATGCGCACGGGAGGCAGGCGGTGGAGGTATTGATGGCCTAGGCGGGAGGCGGCGGCTGCGGCGGTGAGGGCGGCGGCACTGCCGAGCAGTTGGCGGCGGGTGAGTTTCATGTTTCAGGTAGCCTTGAGGGGTAGGCTGGTGGCGGGCAGAAGTCTAATGGTTTATATGTTTTCAGGTAGCCTCTATGAATAAAAGGCTACCTGAAAACAAGATTGCGGTGCAGCCTTATTCGGCAGATTGATTTTGCTGTTTGCTGCGTTCGGCCTGCCGTTTTTGGCGCATTTCCTGCAGTTTGGCGTGGAAAAATTGGCTGCGGCGGCGTTTGCGCTGCCAGAAGGAGAACAGCACCAGTGCGCCGATGCCGATAAGCACATAAAGGATGTGCTGGAACTGGTGGGCTTTCATGAGCAGCCAGTCTTTGTTCGCGGCGCCGTAGTGGCCGAGATACACCCAGGCGGGCACGGAAATCAGGGAGGCGAGGCCGTCCATAATCAGCCAGCGCCAAAACGAGATTCGGCCGCTCATCCCGGCGGTGATGAAAATGGGGGTGCGCAGGCCGGGCAGGAAACGGGCCACGAATAATACCCAGCTGCCGTGTTTGTCAAACTTTTCCTGCACTTGCAGGTAACGTTGCGGCGGCATCAGGCGTTTGACGAAGCGGGCTTTGAGGATGCGGTCGCCGTAGAAGTGGCCGAGCAGGAACATCATGCCGTCGCCGGTGAGCACGCCGATCATGCCCACCACCACCATGATGTGCGCGTTGCTGTGGCCGAGGCCGGAAATCACGCCGCCGGCAATCAGGGTGATGTCTTCGGGAATGGGAATGCCGAAACCGCAGGCAACCAACACCACGAATACGGCGGCATAGCCGTATTGGGTGAACAGGGCTTCTAGAATGTCCAGCATGGTTGTGGGTGTTCCTGTGAGTTGCTGTTATTTTTGACGGATGCTGTCGGCAATGCGTTCGGCGCAGCGTTGCGCAAGCTTGGTGTCGCGTGCTTCCACCATCACGCGCACCACGGGCTCGGTGCCGGAGGCGCGCAATACCACGCGGCCGTGCCCGGCCAATTCGGCTTCCACGGCCTGCAGCTCGGCGGCGGAGGCAGTTTGCCAATCCTGCCCTTTGCTGATGCGCACGTTAATCATGGTTTGCGGGAAGGGTAGCCAATCTACAGCGGCGGCCAAATCCTGATCCAGCGTTTGCAGCGCGGCCAGCACTTGCAGTGCGGCAATGGTACCGTCGCCGGTGTTGTGTTTGTCGAGGCAGAGAATGTGGCCGCTGGCTTCGCCGCCCAGCTGCCAGCCGTGTTGGTGCAGCTGTTCCAGCACATAGCGGTCGCCCACTTTGGCGCGGCAGAATTCGATCTTGAGCTGCGCCAAGGCCAACTCCATCGCCATATTGGTCATCACCGTGCCGACTACGCCGCCAACCAGCGAACCGGCTTTATGGCGGGCGCGGGCAATCACATAAATCAGCGAATCGCCGTCGTACACTTTGCCTTGTTTGTCCACCATCATCAGGCGGTCGCCGTCGCCATCGAGCGCAATGCCGTAGTCGGCTTCGTTTTGCAGCACGGCGGCTTGCAGGGTTTTGGTGTAGGTGGCGCCGCATTTATGGTTGATATTAAAACCGTTGGGTTGATTGCCGATTTCGATCACGTCTGCCCCCAGCTCGTGGAACACTTTGGGCGCCACGTGATAACCGGCGCCGTTGGCGGTGTCCACCACCAGCTTCAGCCCGCGTAAATCCATATTGGCAGGGAAGGGGGATTTGCAAAATTCGATGTAGCGGTCGTCTGCACCGCTCACACGTTTGGCACGGCCGAGGTGGTCGGAGGAAACGGTGTGCATTTCCTGCTCCAGCTGCTGCTCGATTTCCTGCTCGATTTCATCAGACAGCTTCATGCCGTCTTCAGTGAAGAATTTGATGCCGTTATCGGCATAGTGGTTGTGGGAGGCGGAAATCATCACGCCGGCAGAGAGGCGCAGCGCGCGGGTCAGATAGGCCACGCCGGGGGTGGGCAGCGGGCCGGTTTGGATAACATTCACGCCGGCAGCGGTGAAACCGGCTACCAGCGCGGTTTCCAGCATATAGCCGGAGATGCGGGTGTCTTTGCCGATGAGCACGGTGGGTTTGATTTCATCGTCGTGCTGGGTCAGCACTTGGCCGGCGGCATAGGCCAGCTTCAATACGAAATCGGGCGTAATCGGAAATTTGCCCACTTCGCCGCGCACACCGTCCGTGCCGAAATATTTTTTTGCCATCGTGAAATCCTTTGTAGTAGCTGCTTGCAGGCCGAATGAGCGAATTGTAAAGCAGCACTCCTTCTTATGCCAGCATTGCGGCGGTTAAATCGGGCAAACCTACGACGCAAAAGGCATTTGAATGGCGGCAATCAGTAGGCGGCAAAGCATTCGGCAATGAAGTTTATACCCAGCCCAAAGGCTACCTGAAAAATTTGAGCGGCGCAGAAACTCGCGCTACATTTTGATTCGTTGAAGTTTTGCTTTCAGGTAGCCTTTGCCTGAATGGTGCATGTGTTACAGCGAAGCAGGCTAAGGTGGGATTATTGCCCGTTTAGAACGGCTATATATAGATTATGCCAGCGATGGCCGCTATAATCAGACCTTTCAAACCGTTCAAGCACAGAAGGAAAAAACATGGCAGACTTCAATAAAATTCTCGACGCCGGCGATGTAGACGGCGGCATCATCAATGTAGTGGTGGAAATTCCGCAAGGTTCCAACCAGAAAATCGAATGGGACCGCAAAATCGGCGCAATGAAACTCGACCGCATCGAGCCGCAGATTTTCGCCAAACCCACCAACTACGGCTTCATCCCGCAAACCCTCGATGAAGACGGCGACGAACTCGACGCCCTGATTATTACCGATCTGCCGCTGCCCACCGGCATCTACATGGAAGCTAGAGTGATTGGTGTGATGAAATTTGTAGATGACGGCGAAGTGGACGACAAAGTAGTGGTAGTGCCTGCCGACGACCGCCACAACGGCAATGCCATCAAGACCTTGGCCGATTTGCCGCCGCAGCTGATCAAGCAAATCGAATTCCACTTCAACCACTACAAAGACCTGAAAAAACCCGGCAGCACCAAAGTTGGCCACTGGGGCGACATTGAAGAAGCCAAAGCCGTTATCCGCGAATCACAAGCTCGTTGGAAAGCACAATAACCTTGTGCTAGTGGTTGGCTGAAAAGGCTACCTGAAAAGTAGAAACCCGTTGTTCTGGATAAGAGAACAGCGGGTTTTGGTTTTTCAGGTAGCCTGATTAGGTTGTGTGGTGTGGCTGGTGGGGGTTCAAGTATTGTTGTGTTCCTCGGCACTATGTTCAAACCGGCCGTGGCGCAGGAAGTGGGCAGTTTGCCGGGCAACGGCGGGGTCGGTGAGCATGGCGGAGTGGTTGACGGGGAGGACGAGGTAGTCGCGGCAGTTGGCGGGGCGGGTTTCGGAGAGGAGGACGGTGCCGTCGCCTTCGCCTTGCAAGCCGACGATTTGGCCGACGCCTAGATGGTGGTTGCCGGCGATGCAGCCGAGTTCGAGCTGGGGCGGCCAGGGCGGGAGATTGCCGTCTAGGCCGTTCTGGTAGGCACCACCGATAAGTGCAGGGGCGTAACGGTGCAGCCGGTTGGCGGTTTCGCTGCCGAGATGCGGGGTGGCGAGAGTAACGCTGCGGCCGCGTACCAGTTCGGGGTAGTCGGCGGCGAAACGGCGTAACACGAGGCCGCCGAGGCTGTGGCAGATGAAGTGCAGCGGTTCTTGGTGTTGTTGGTAGTGGCGGCGGACGGCTTCGGCGAGACGGCGGCTGTGTTGGGGCAGGGTTTGGGCGATGCTGTAGTAGCCGAAGCAGCGGCTGTGGATATTATGGCGGCGCAGTTGCCAGGCAAGCGGGAGCATCACCCAGGCGTGCATATGGATGCCGTGCAGCAGGAGGGCGCGCAGCGGGGTTTGTGGCTGGCTCATGGTGTTAGCGGCTGCCGTCGGCAAGTAGCCATTTCTGGGCTTCGGCGGCATCGTTGAAATATTTGGGATGCTGGCGAGTGAGTAGGCTGGAAATATGGGCGGAGAGGCGTATCCAGAGGTCGTTGGTAACGATGGCGATGCGGCCGAAGTCGTTGTCGTGGTTGTTGAGGAAGCGCAGTTGTTCGGCAGCCATGTCGATGGTGTAGTCGCGCAACAGGGATAGGTCTAGGAGGATGTCGGGGCGGTGCACGCGTTTGAGGCACTCGAGGATGGCGGCTTCGAGGGTTTTGAAGTCTTCAAGGGTGAATTCGTTGTAGAGGGCAACGTTGAGGCCGTAGTTTTGCTGGCGGATGGAAATCATGGCAGAACTCCTGTTGAGATGGGTTTCCCGCGGAGGGGTGGGAGTGATACCGGCACGTTGTGGGTGCTTACTGATTATAGTGAAATTGTCGGCAAACTGCTATGGCATGAGTTTGTATTGCCACAATGAATGCGCTGTATGCGGGCGGCAAAAAGGCTACCTGAAAGTTCACTCAGTTTGTTTTCAGGTAGCCTTTTATAGCAAGCCAACTCGTACTTCTGTATTGCTTGCGGCTTAATGCCTTGTAGCGGAAAGTCAATTTGGCTTGAGGATGGATTGAGCCGGAACTTTATTTGATGTCGCTGCGGCTGGACAATACTTGGTCGATGAGGCCGTAGGCTTGGGCTTCTTCGGCCGACATGAAGTTGTCGCGGTCGGTGTCGCGTTCGAGTTCGTCCAGCGTGCGGCCGCAATGTTCGGCCAAGAGCTGGTTGAGTTTGACTTTCAGTTTGAGCAGCTCTTTGGCATGGATTTCGATGTCGGAAGCCTGACCACCCAAGCCGCCGCTGATGAGCGGCTGGTGAATCATCACACGACTGTTGGGCAGGGCGAAGCGTTTGCCTTCGGCACCGGCGGAAAGCAGGAATGCACCCATGCTGGCGGCTTGGCCGAGGCACAGGGTGGATACGTCGGGCTTGATGAAGTTCATGGTGTCGTAGATCGACATGCCGGCAGAAACTGAGCCGCCGGGGCTGTTGATGTAGAGGAAAATATCTTTATCGGGGTTTTCGCTTTCCAAAAACAGCAGCTGTGCCACCACCAGGTTGGCAGTTTGGTCGTTTACCGGACCCACCAGGAAGATAATCCGCTCTTTGAGCAGGCGGGAGTAAATATCGAAGGCGCGCTCGCCCCGGCCGCTCTGTTCGATAACGGTGGGTACCAGATAGTTGTTTTCGATTGTGGGATTCATGGGTTTCCTCGCGTTTATAAGGGATAATTTGGGCAAAAAGCACCTCGGCGGATACGGCCTTGGTGCTTTGTTTGCAACGAGTTTCAGGTAGCCTGAATTACTGCTGGCCCATCACTTCGTCGAAGCTCAGTTTTTTCTCGTTTACCTTGGCCTGACCCAACACATAATCCACCACATTGGCTTCTACGGCCATAGAAATCGGGCCTTCCAAGCGGCTGCGGTCGGCGAAGTACCAATCCATTACTTCCTGCGGATCTTCGTAGCTTTCGGAGAAGGTTTGCACCACGGCTTTAACTTGGTCGTCGGTCGGCTGCAGGTTGTGCTTGCCTACCAATTCGGCCAAAATCAAGCCCAGTGCCACGCGGCGTTCGGCTTGTTCGGTAAACAGGCTGTCGGCCAAATCTACATCTTCCGGCTTCATACCTTGGTTCACCAGGTTTTGGCGGGCATTTGCAACCATACGGGCAGTTTCTTCGCGCACCAAGGTTTTCGGCAACTCGATGGGGGTAACGTCCAGCAGGGCTTTCATTACGTTGTCTTTGGTTTGCGCTTCTATGCGGCGGTTTACTTCGCGTTCGATGTTTTTCTTCACTTCTTCGCGCATTTTGGCTACGTCGCCGTCTTGGATGCCCAAAGCTTTGGCGAATTGTTCGTCCACTTCCGGCAGCACAGCTTCGGCTACGTTGCGCAGGGTGATGGCAAATACGGCGGTTTTGCCGGCCACTTCTTTGCCGTGGTAGTCGGCAGGGAAGCTTACGCTCACGTCTTTGGTTTCGCCTTCTTTCATGCCTTGGATGCCGGATTCAAATTCGGGCAGCATCTGGCCTTGGCCGAGAATGAAGGGGTAGTTTTGTGCGGAGCCTCCTTCGAAGGGGATGCCGTCGATGGTGCCGGCAAAGTCGATGATTACGCGGTCGCCGTCTTTGGCTTCGCGCTCCACGCGGTTGAAGCGGGTACGCTGACGACGCAGGATGTCGATGGTTTTTTCCACTTCCGCTTCGCCCACTTCGCATACCACTTTTTCGATTTCCTGGTCGGCCAGGCTGCCCACGGTGATTTCGGGGAACACTTCGAAACGGGCGTTTACTTTGAATACTTTTTCGTCGTCTTGCGCTTCAACGGCATCAAAAGCGAGCAGGCCGGCGAGGCGGATGTCTTCGGAATCCACGATTTCGCCGAATTTGTGACGCAGGCTGTCGTTTAAAACCTCATCGCGGATGCCCGCGCCATACATGGATTCAATCATGCGCAGCGGGGCTTTGCCGGGGCGGAAGCCGTCTACACGGGCACGTTTTTGAGTGGCTTGCAGGCGTTTTTGTACGGCTGCTTCGATGTCTGCCCAGGGCAGTTCCAGTTGCAGGCTGCGTTCGAGACCTTCCAGTTTTTCAATAGTTACGCTCATTCGTAAGACCTTGTTTTGGTGTTAATCAAGCCGATAGGCGGATGCCTGCTCGGAAAAGTTTGCACTTGGCCGGCGTGTTTTTCCGCACCGGCCGTAAACGAAAGGCGCAAGTGTATCATAACTTGATGGCGCAGGCAGTATTTGGCTGAGGAATTTATGTGGTAAAACGGGTTGCAGGTAGCCTTTTTAGCGAGGGTGTGAGGCAGGAGGAAAATGGGAGGATGCTAAAGGGTAGGCTACCTGAAAACTGGGTTTGAGTTTCAGGTAGCCTTTATTTGAACAAATTTGGTTTGAGACTTTGCCGCTAACATGATGGAGTTGCTTTATTTTCAGGTAGCCTTACAGGGGTGCGGCAGGCTAGCTGAAAATGTAGCAGCAATTTTTGCTTTTCAGCTAGCTTGTTTGGTATTCCATCAACTTGCCGCTCCAGCCTTACTTCCCGCACGCAGCATGGCGGCAGCGTCGTCAAATTCGCGGATGAAGTTGCCTTTGCCGAGCAGGGTAACGATGCCGCTGCGCTCCAGGCTGGCGCGTACTTGCTCATTGGCGCCGGTAACGATAACGCGGATACCGCGTTTTTGCAGGCCGCTGATAACGCGTTCTAGGGTGAGGATGCCGGTGATGTCGATATAGGGCACCCAGCGCATCCGCAACACCACGGCGCGCGGCTGGGTGTTGATATCGGCCAGCGTAGTTTCGAATTTTTCCATCGCGCCGAAGAAGAAGGGGCCGTTCACGATAAACATCAGCACGTTATCCGGCAGGGCGGCGGCATCGCGGCTGTGTTCTTCCTTGCGCACTTCCACCGCTTTGGCCATCTGGCCGATAAAGTGCAGGGTGGACAAAATCACGCCGATGTTCACCGCCACCACCAAATCTACCAAAATGGTGAGGGAAAAGGTGATGAAAAACAGAATATAGGCAGCACGCTGGGCGCGGCGCAGGATGTGCAGGCAGCGTTTGGGCTCGCTCATGTTCCAGGCTACCTGAAACAGGATGGCAGCCAGCGCGGCCAAGGGAATATCGGCGGCCAGCGGCGCGGCCACGAGCAGAATCAGTGCCAAAGTGAGGGCGTGGATGATGCCGGCCAGCGGGCTGTTACCGCCCTGGCGGATGTTGGTGGCGGTGCGGGCGATGGCGCCGGTGGCGGCGAACCCACCGAAAAACGGCGTGATGATGTTGGCCAGCCCTTGGCCTACCAGTTCCTGATTGGCGCTGTGGTGCGTGCCGGCCATGCCGTCGGCCACCACGGCGGAGAGCAGCGATTCAATCGCGCCGAGCATGGCGATGGTGAAGGCAGGCAGAATCAGTTTGGCAGTTTCGGCTGTTGCAAAATTGGGCAGGGAAAAATGTGGCAGGGCGCGCGGAATGGCGCCGTAGGCCGAGCCGACGGTGGCCACGCCTTCAAAGTGGAACAGGCTTTGCAGCACGGTGGCGCACAGCAGCACCCACATTGGCGAAGGCAGGCGGCGCAGCAGCGGCACTTTGGGCATCAACAACAGCAGCGCAAGCGAAAACAGCCCCAGTGCGGTGGTGGTGGGGTGGAGATGAGGCAGACTTTGCAGCAGCGACCACAGCTGTTGGTGGAAATGCTCACCGCCCGCTTTGGGCAGACCGAAAAATGCCGCCCACTGCCCCACAAAAATCACCACGCCGATGCCGGCAGTAAAACCCATAATCACCGGCATGGAGATAAAGCGGATCATGCCGCCGAAGCGGAATAAGCCCATAAACAACAGTATGATGCCGGCAAGGAGGGTGGCAATTTGCAGGCCGTCGAAGCCGAATTTAGCGGTGATGCCGGAGAGAATGGCGATAAATGCGCCGGTGGGGCCGGCAATCTGCACGCGTGAGCCGCCGGCCACGGCCACAATCACGCTGGCCACGATGGCGGTATAAATCCCCTGTTCGGGTTTCACGCCGGTGGCGATGGCAAAGGCCATGGAAAGCGGCAGCGCTACCACGCCCACAATAATGCCTGCCACAATATTGTTCGCCCAATGGGCGCGGCCAAGCAAACCGGCGCGGCGGGCTTCCATCCAAGCAATCATGTTTGATTCCGTGCACTTCTGTAAAAATATGTGAATTGTACGCTTGTGAGATGGGAATGACAAAGGCTACCTGATTATCAGGTAGCCTTTGTTTGCAGTAATCCGGTTTGAATGGTGCGGAGATGATGCTGAATTATTAAAAACGGATAGGGTGTTTGCATAGGCAGCTGGTTGCCTGGGTTGATAGGCCGATACGGCAAGGCTACCTGAAACTTTTGCTGAGTGAAGGCAGCGTTTTCAGGTAGCCTTTATTTTGTTATGGCAGCCTAGGCTTTCAGCCAGTCTGCCCGCCCTGCCGCAGGGCAGCGATGCGTTCGCGGGCGTTGGGATGGCTGTCGTACCAGCGGGCATACCAGCGATCATTTACCAGGCTGGCGGCATTGCTGCGGTAGAGTTTGATCAGCGCGGAAATCAGGTCTTCGGCATGGGTGTGCGCGGCGGCGAAACGGTCGGCTTCAAATTCGTTGCGGCGTGAGGAAAAGCTGCCCAACGGGGCGAAGGGGAAGGAGAGCACGGGAAGCACCAGCATCATCAACAGCAGCGCCATGGCGTGGCTGGGATAGGCCACGCCCAAACCGTGATACACGGCGGCAAAGTGGATGATTTGCCCGAGCGCAAACAGCACCAAGAGTGCGAGCAGGAAACGCACGGCGATTTGCTTCACGATATGGCGGTGTTTGAAATGCCCCAGTTCGTGCGCCAACACGGCTTCAACCTCCTGCGGCTGCATGCCTTTGAGCAGGGTGTCGAAAAACACGATGCGTTTGTTTTGGCCGAGGCCGGTGAAATAGGCATTGGCGTGGCCGCTGCGTTTGCTGCCATCCATCACGAAAATGCCGTTGCTGGCAAAACCGGTGCGCGTGAGCAGATTGGTGATGCGCTGTTGCAAGTTTTCATCGGCCAGCGGTTCGAAGCGGTTGAACAGCGGGGCAATCCATTTGGGAAACGCCCACAGCATCAGCAGCGAGAAACCGAGCCACAACAGCCACACCCACAGCCACCACGCATTTCCGGCCGCGCCCATCAGATAAATCACCGCATACAACAGCGGAATGCCGATGGCTGCGCCCAGCAGCAGGCCTTTGATTTGGTCGGCAAAAAAAGTGCCTAAGGTCATGTTGTTGAAGCCGAAAGCGGCTTCCAGCCGGAAGCTGCGGTAGAGCGCGAAGGGCAGGGACAGCAGGCTGCTGGCCAGCGAAAACAGCACTACCAACAGTACGCCTTGGGTTAACGGCGAGGCGGCAAGGCGGTTGGCCGTCTCTGCCAGCAGGTTCAGCCCGCCGCCTAGGGTAAACATCAGCAGCAGCAAGGTTTCATACAGAATATGCCAACGCGAAAACCGCTGTTTGGCCAGCGCGTAGTCGGCGGCTTTCTGGTGTTCTTCCAGCGAAACCACAGCTTTAAAATCGCGCGGCACGCGGTCTCGGTGCAGCAGCACGGCGCGGCTCTGGCGCAAAGAGAGCAGCAGTTGCAGCAGGGTGGAAAAGGCGGTGAAACCGAGAAAGAGATAAAACACGGTGGCGGACATGGGCTGCTCCGAGTGGAAAACGGGCGGCAGTATAGAGGGATTTTGGGCGCTGGGCTATGGTGCCAGTATGTGGCTGGCTAGTGCTTATTTGAAATATAGTGAATTAAATTTGGGGCTTAGGAAGCAAAATCACTCAATATAG